>JBEKNM010000345.1:0-5247 GCA_049522835.1 Mycobacterium sp. | reverse complement strand
CGCAGCTAGCGACGGCTTCAGGGAGTCATGATGAGCACCACGAAACAAAATAGGTCGCAGGAAACTGGTAAGCACGAGGTCAGCGAAGGCACGGATCGACCGGAAGGCACTGTTGACGAGGACGCCAACGCGCCGTTGACCGATATGACAAAGACAGACTTGGACCGTAACCCGGCAACAATTCCTCCGCAGGACACCGGATCCGCTGTGCCGCCTTACGAGGGACGCCAGCGCAGCTCCGCAGAAGCGGGCACCCCTGGCCGCGGCGAGAACGAACAGCAAAGCCCGAAACACGGGTGAAGCTGGGAAATCGGCTGCCGCCCACGGATCCGGGCACGAACACGACGACCACGGGGTCGGTCCGACCCACACGCCGGGAACGGGTCGCGCCGAAAACTAGTCACGACTGGCGGCGGGCCTGGGCGTGGCGCACCGCCTGGTCGAGCACCCGTGGCGCGATGACCGCGAGCTTGACATTCTCGGACTGACTGATCCGCCGCAGCTCGTCGAACGCCTCCTCAGCGCTCCCGCCGTTACGGCCACGGAGTAGGCCGATCGCCTGATCGATCACTGTCCGGCTGCCCAGCGCGCGTTGCAGCTTGCTGTGCCTCAAACTGGGCGCCGCCCAATCGACGGTGCCTGCGAGCGGGTGGCGCTGTTCGGGTTCTCTGAGGGATTTGCCGCGGCTCGTCAATCGAAGTTTGCCGCGGCTCGTCAATCGAAGACAGGCGCGGTCCAGGCCGAAGGGACAGTCGTATACACCGCTCAGCTCGTTACAGATAATTCATTCGGGCTCGGCGGTCAAAACGTCTCGGCGGCGTTTGGGGTGTACTGACCTCTCAGCTCTTCGTGATGGTGAACTGGCCGACCTCGCTGATGCCGCGGCGGAAGAAGTCGCTGCATCCGGTCAGGTACTTCATGTACCGCTCGTAGTCCTCGTCGGACGTGGCAGCGACCGCCTCGTCGTGAGCGGCTTCGAGGTTCTTCGCCCAGGTATCGAGGGTGCGGACATAGTGCGCGTCGAGAAGCTGCTTCTGCTCCACCGACAACCCTGCATCGCCGGAATATTCGACGATGTCCTCGTCGCAGGGCACCGCGCCGCCCGGGAAGATCTCCTTGGCGATGAACCGCATGAACTTCAGGTCGGTCATCGTGATCGGGATGCCCATCTCGGGCCAGCGCTTGAGGGGATGACCCATGATCGTCTGTAACACCATCCGGCCGCCGCTGGGCAGGATGCGGTAGCACGTCTCAAAAAAGGCCGCGTAGCGGTCCTTCGGGAACGCCTCGAATGCCTCGATGCTGACAATGCGGTCGACGGGCTCGTCGAACTCCTCCCAGCCGCGCAGGAACACCTGGCGGGAACGCCCGGAATCCATGTCGTCCAAAAGGCGCTGGCAGTACGTGCTCTGGTTATTGCTCAAGGTCAGGCCGATGACGTTGACGTCGTGCTTGTCCACCGCGCGTTTCATCACCGAGCCCCAGCCGCAGCCCACGTCGAGCAGCGTCATGCCGGGCTGGAGGTCCAGCTTGCCGAGCGCCAGGTCGATCTTGGCCATCTGCGCCTCTTCGAGCGTCATGTCCTCGCGCTCGAAGAACGCACAACTGTAGGTCCGCGACGGGTCTTGAAACGTCCCGAAGAAATCGTCGGAGAGGTCGTAGTGTGCCTGAATCTCCTCGAACTTCGGCCGCATATTCGTCGCGCCCGCTCTGTTGTCAGCCACCTTTTGTCGACCTCCTCCGGACAGATCGCAATGCGATCTCTACGAACGGACGCCCTTTGGTTCTAACCACCCATTGCGCCATTTGGCTGAATCAGCCCTTTTCGCAGGTGAACTGGCAAACATCGGTATAGCCCTGACGGAACAGGTCGGCACAGCCTGTCAGGTACTTCATGAACCGCTCGTAGACCTCTTCGGAAGTGATCTCGATGGCCTTGTCCTTCTTGGACTCGAGATTGGCCGCCCAGGTGTCCAGGGTCTTGGCGTAGTGCGGTCGCAGCCGCTGTTTGCGGGTCACCGTGAACCCGGCCTTCGCGGCGCGCTCTTCGACCTGCGCGGATAGCGGCAGACGACCGCCGGGGTAGATCTCGTCCATGATGAACTTGATGAAGCGGACCCGTGACATCGTCAGCGGCAGCTGCCGTTCTTTGAACTCTTCGTCGCTCGGGATGATGATGGTGTGAAGCAGCATCACGCCGTCGTCGGGCATCAAGTTGAACGTTTTCTTGAAGTAGTGGTCGTACTTGTTGAAGCCGAAGTGTTCGAAGGCCCCGATCGACACCACCCTGTCGACCGGGTCGTCGAACTCCTCCCACGGCTGCAGTCGCACCTCCTTGCGGCGCGGGCTGTCCGACTGCGCGAACCAATAGTCCTCGATGTGCTGCTTCTGGTTCTCTGACAGGGTCAATCCGATGACGTTAACGTCGTACTTCTCGACCGCCCGCATCATCGTGGCGCCCCACCCGCAGCCGATGTCGACCAGCGTCATCCCCGGTTGCAGGCCAAGCTTGCCCAGAGAAAGGTCGATCTTGGCCATCTGCGCTTCTTCGAGCGTCATGTCGTCGCGCTGGAAGTAGGCGCAGCTGTAGACCTGGTTCGGGTCCTGCCACAGCTTGAAGAACTCGTTGGAGATGTCGTAGTGGAACTGCACTTCCTCGGTGTTCGACCCGCGAGTCCGCGCCGCGGATTCGGACAACCACTTGGACTGCGCACGAGGTACTGACGTCGGCGTTTCGTTTGATCTATTCGGCACGGTCCATCCAGGTGGCAGTAGGAACAAAGGCGATCGAAGCACGGGTGTCCCTCGAACGTACCCCTGCCGAAACTCGCCCGATAAGAGCGGTAGGTGCATCCCGGATTTCTCATGCTCGGACCGCAGCGCGGCGCGCAGCTGCTCACCCGTCGGAGGTTCGGGATCCAACAGGCGACTGGCTACTCATCAACGACGACCGCCACGCCGTGTGGAAAGTGGTCAGCGATCCGGACTGCTACCCGCAATTCATGCCTCAGGTGGAGCGGTGGGAGACCCCGGAGTTCTGGTGCCGCGGGCGGGCGACCGCGGAAGTCATCGATGATGGGGAGAAGCTTCAAGGTCGAATCTGTAGGGCCAAAATAGGGCCAAACTTCTGGACCGGGTGCTCTAGCACACCCAATTCGGCCATCCTGGAACGCCGCGACCAGCAGAAACGGTATCTCAGGCAGTCCAACCCATTTCACACGCAGCAGGTCATTTCAACCGCTGGCGGTAGGGCGCCATACAAGTCGGTCTAGTACTGTTACGTCGCGTAACACACCGACGCATATCCGCAGGAAACGAAGCACCCGCGTAACGACACCGAATGACAGAAAGCGCAGTTCAAGGGCCATTTCCTCAGGTTCGGTACGGGGTTCGAGTCCCCTTAGCTCCACCAGCAAAAATGCGGTTTCAGGGCCCTGATTTTCGAGCGTTGACGACAACCGTGACTTCTTTGACGACAACCGGCCCGACGATTCGTCGCCAACGTGTTCGAACAGGGGCGCCCATCAAGTAGCGCCACGTGCTTGAGCGTGATTTCGATTCCTTCGGTGGGGAATCGCGCAAAGAGGGATGACTGCGTCACGCTGGCCGAGCCGCTGGCACGTCAGAGCCAGGGCCAATCCTATGAATATGCGCGCCGCGTTTTGAAACACTACGCCGTCATCTCGAGTGACGCCGAAGCGACGAATCACTTTAGAAAATTCGGACTCGCCTCTGAGGAATATCTTTTGGAAAAGCGGGCGCGATGAGTTTGCGATTATGGTGCGGAGATTATGGTGACATCGCCAATTCGAATTGGCATGATAACTCCCTCATGGTGGAGTTACGCTTCAAATAGCCAATTCGTTGCAGAAAGTGGTGAGTCCGTTGATCTGGTGGAAGCGCGGATCAGCGCGACGCCTTGGCGGCTTCGCGCTGAGCCTTCTCTTTCACGTGGGTCGAGCAGCAATGCCCCATATCGCAATGGTACCGATCACTGCAATCGGGCGAACAATAAACTGATGCGGCCGGAAGCCAGTCCGGATCGGACAGGTCACGCCATCGGTCGTTCGGATCGAACGTGTGGCCGCAATGCACGCAGGTCTTGATCTTGACCTTGGTCTTGGTAGCCATGCCGGTCATGGTACGCGCCATGGCCCTAAATCGGTGCTGGTTTTTCAGATCGACGGCGAACAATCGACGTCTCGCAAAACACATGGCGTGCAATTCAAAGTAACATCGTTTGCGCCAGCGAATTAATTATTTTCTGAAACTAACTCAGCCGTCTTCGATTCTCGCTATCGCCGCAGGTCGACACGACCGCGCGGTCATTTCAATGAGATCGACGGGCAACAGGTCAACGGGCAGAAAATCAGCCCCTCACAGCGAAATCGCCTGTAGCGCATAACGTTTCCATGTCTCCGACTCAACAACCGTCTCCGAGGGCCTTTCGCCTTACAACACGGTCGTGCGTATCCTCTGTTGAGCGTCGCGTTGTGCTGTCCGCACGCGAGTAGCCCACCCTGGCGTCACGTCGTCGCCTAGCAAACTGATCAGGTGGAGCACAACGAGCGGTGCGGCTGCGGCCCGGGCGGGCGACGAGGCTCCGACGCGACGGCGCACCGCAGGAATTAACTCGGCAGCTATGGCGTTCGGCTAGCGGTGGCGTACGCGACGAGATGGCTTACTATCAGCCCGTCGAGCATTCCTAATCGGGGGGCACGGTGTTGATGCTTCTCAAGCGGGCATGGGTTCCACTGGTCGTGGTCGTGGCACTGATCATCGGCGGCGTTGCAGTGGACCGACTCAACGGCGTCTTCCCAGGACCCGGCGTGCCCAAGCCCGATCCCCGGGATGCGACCCCGCCGTACGCGGCCAAGACCGCCATCTACGAAATCCTGGGACCGCCCGGGACGACCGGCGTCGTGAACTGGATGGACGCGGAGTCGCTACCACAGAAGGCCAGCTTCACCACGTTGCCGTGGTCGAAGACGATAGTCGCCGAGATGCCCGGCATCTTCGCCTACGTCGTCGCCCAAGGTGACGGCCCCTCCATCGGCTGCCGGATCACTGTTGACGGCAAATTGGTCGATCAACAACAGGCCAACACGCGTGACGCCCAGGTTTCCTGCTTGGACAAATCCGCGTGACCGACGACGCCAGCGACACGGACGAAATCCCCGTCGCGCAGCGCACCGAAGTTGAGCACAAACCGCGACTGGCCCGCACCATCCGCGTCCTGGCGCTGCC
>JBEKNM010000344.1:0-5259 GCA_049522835.1 Mycobacterium sp. | reverse complement strand
CCGCGGCGTCCATTCCGGCCAGCGCCGCGGCCCGTCGTGCGCTGTCGCCGCGTCGGTGCAACACCGGTGGTTGCGCGTCGAGCACCTGAGCCCCTCCGCGCCCGCCGAGCCCCTGATTGCTCCCGGGGTAGCGCAGTACCAGCCGGTCGCCGAGAACCAGCGGCAGCTGTCGGTCCAGGGTGAGCCGGCCGTGGTCGTCGTCGAAAGGCCGCAGCCGCGCAGGCACGGCCGCGGTGCCGACATACACGATGAGTTGCGCCGGGGCTTCCGTCAATGGGCCGCCGCTGGTGCGGCGCACGTCGAGTGTGCGCGTGCTCGGCCACGCGTCGGGGGTGACCAGCGCGTCGCCGCGGTGGACGGCATCGCGGGAGACGCCGCGCAGGTTGAGCGCCGCCCGAGCCACTGGTCCCAGCGTGGGGTACGGCTCGCCGCGGCTCTGCAGACCGCGGATCACCACGGATCGCATCCGCTCCGCGCCGAGCAGGTCGAGCCGGTCGCCGCGGGCCAGCGTGCCCGCCGCGAGCGTCCCGGTTACCACCGTGCCTGCGCCGGTGATGGTGAAGGAACGATCGACCCACAGCCGCACCCGCGCGGTGGTCGCGGGCTCGGGTACCTGCTGCAGGACGCGGTCGAGGGCAGCGCGTAACTCGGTCAGTCCGGTGCCGTCGACCGCCGACACGATGACGCCAGGAGCGTCGCACAGGCCGGTCTCGGCCAACTCCGCCCGCGCTTCAGCAAGGACCTCGAACACACGTTCCGGCGCCCGGTCGGCACGGGTGATCACGATGAGGCCGTGACGGATGGCCAGCGCGGCGACCGCGTCGCGGTGGTCGCTGGACTGCGCCTGCCAACCGTCGTCAGCGGCGACGACGAAGCAGACCACCGGTGCCGGCCCGAGGCCGGCCAGAGTGTTCCCCAGGAACCGCTGGTGGCCGGGCACGTCGACGAACGCGACCTCGCGCCCCGACGCCAAGGTGGTCCAGGCGAATCCGAGGTCGATGGTCAGCCCGCGGCGACGCTCCTCCTCCCACCGGTCGGGCTCCATGCCGGTGAGGGCGCGGATGAGGGTGCTCTTGCCGTGGTCGACGTGGCCGGCGGTGGCCACAACGTGGGAGACGTGCGTGGTCAGCGGTCCGCACCATCCAGTCTTGCCAGCGCTGCACGGACAGCGGCCAGCAGGCGATCGTCGTCGGACTCGGGTATGCAGCGCAGGTCGAGTAGGCAGGCGCCGTCGTGCACCCGCGGCAGCACCGCGGGGTCACCTACGCGCAGGGGCTCGGCTGCGGACTCGGGAAGACGGAGCGCCCATCCGGGCAAGGGCACGCCGGGGGCTCCCCCACCCCCGACTCTGCCGTCGTGTGCGACGACGGACCCGCCTACCGCCGTAGCGAGACGCTCGGCGCGGGCACGCAGTTGTTCGGCGTCGGCGTGCAGAGCCTGCGTCACCGGCGATACGCCGGCGCGGACGGTCGCCTCGAGCGCGGCGAGGGTGAGTTTGTCGGCGCGAACCGCGCGCGCCAGCGGATGCCGTGCCAGGCGAGCTACCACCGCCGCGCGACCGAGCACTATGCCTGCCTGTGGACCACCGAGCAGCTTGTCACCGCTGGCAGTGACGACGTCGGCGCCCTCGGACAGCGATGTGGCTGCGTCGGGCTCATCGGGAAGCAACGGATCGGGCCCAAGCAACCCGCTGCCCAGGTCGACGACCAAGGGCACCTCCTTGGCCGCGGTCAATGCCCCGAGGTCGGCCACGGTGACTGCGGTGGTGAACCCCTCTACCCGGAAGTTGCTCTGGTGCACCTTCAGCACGCAGCCCGTCTCCGGCACGATCGCCTCGGCGTAGTCCTTCAGGTGGGTGCGGTTGGTGGTGCCCACTTCACGCAGGCGGGCGCCGGTCGACGCGATCAGGTCGGGCAGCCGAAACCCGGCGCCGATCTCGATCAGTTCCCCACGGCTCACCACTACCTCTCTGCCGGTAGCCAGCGCGGTCGTTGCCAGCACCAGCGCGGCGGCGCCGTTGTTGACTACGAGCGCGTCCTCGGCTGCCGGACACGCGTTGAGCAGGGCTTCGCGGACCGCGACCCCCCGCTTTGAGCGGGTACCTGTGGCTAGGTCGAGTTCCACGTCGACGTAGCCGCTCGCGGAGATCAGTGCTTCAATCGCGCCCGAGGCCAGCGGGGCACGACCCAGGTTGGTGTGCACGACGACTCCGGTGGCGTTGAGCACGGGCCGCAACTTCGTGGTCGTGCGGGCGGCCAACGACGCCACCACAGCGTCCTGCACCCGGTCGGGCGGCAGGTCACCGCGCCGAGCCTGATCCTGGATATCGCGCACCGCCGCGCGTACGACGTGCTCGCCCAGCCGGTTTCGCGCCTGCTGCACTGCCGGGAGCGCCAGCAACTGATCTGTGCGCGGAATCAGGCGGCGCGGGTCGGTCTGGGTCACTTCTATCCTCGACCTCCCTCCTAGCCTCGAAGACAGCGACTTGGCGGAGGCGGACGGGAATCGAACCCGCCAGACCGAGATGCTCGATCTCACCGGTTTTGAAGACCGGGGGGACCACCAGGAACCCAAACGCCTCCGCGCACAAACCTAGCTCTACGAGGGTGCAGTGCCGGGCGACGGCACCACGGGTCGTGCTCGCGAGCGTAACGCCATGGCGATTTTCTGCCGCCGATTTCGCCCTCCCGTTACGCTCGGCGACTGCGCCGCGACACGCCTCGTAGGCTCGGGCTATGACCCCAACGCGGCTCACCGGATATGCGCACGGCGGCGGCTGTGCCTGCAAGATCCCGCCCGGTGAGCTCGAAGAGGCGGTCCGCGGTCTCGTCGGACAATCGGGCGAGGACGTGCTCGTCGGTCTCGACGACGGCGACGACGCGGCCGCGGTGTTGGTCGGTGATCTCGCGGTGCTGTCTACGGCGGACTTCTTCACGCCGGTGGTCGACGACGCCTATGACTGGGGCCGGATCGCCGCGGCCAACGCGCTTTCGGACATCTACGCGATGGGCGGGCGGCCGGTCGTTGCGATCAACCTGGTCGGCTGGCCGCGTGACCTGCTGCCCCTGGAGCTGATGACCGAGGTGCTGCGGGGCGGGCTTGCGGTGGCGTCGGAGGCGGGCTGCCCGGTGATTGGCGGCCACTCCATCGACGACCCGGAACCAAAGTACGGGATGGCCGTGACCGGTGTGGCCGACCCCGGTCGGCTGTTGCGTATCGACGCCGCCCAACCGGGCCTGCCGCTGACCCTCACCAAGCCGCTCGGCGTTGGACTGCTCAACAACCGGCACAAACAGACCGGTGAGGTGTTCGCGGAAGCGATTGCGATCATGACCCGGCTCAACCGCGACGCCGCGGCTGCCGCTGTGGCGACCGGCGTGCGCGCGGCCACCGATGTGACCGGCTTCGGGCTGCTCGGACATCTCTACAAGATGTGCCGAGCGTCGCGTGTGGGCGCGGTCATCGACCGCGCCGCGGTGCCGGTGATCGCGAGTGCACGCGAGGCGCTGCGCGACGGGTTCGTCTCCGGTGGGACTCGCCGCAACCTGGACTGGGTCCGGCCGCATCTGCATCCCGGCTCCGGTGTCACCGAGGACGATCTGCTGCTGCTCGCCGACGCGCAGACCTCCGGCGGCCTGCTCGTGGTCGGCGAACTACCCGGTCACCCCGTGATCGGGCACACCGTCGACGGTCAGGGAATCGAGGTGCGCTGAACCGGCCGGGTCAGCCGGCGGTGGTGATCGAGTCGTCCGTGATACCCGCCGCGCGGCGCGCGGCCAGCCTGCGCTTCTGCGGCTCGATCGTGTAGCGGGGGTGGCGGGCTGATTCCTTCCCCGCCTCGAAGACACCGAACCGGGTGAGCGCCGATGCCGTCATCAGCGCCAGACCGGACACCGCTGCGACGCCGCGGTGTCGTCCGCCGAGCAGCGCGCCCAGGCCGCCGGCGATGGCGAGCCGTTCGCTCCACCGCAGCATCCGGCCGGGGTTGCCGTGATGCAACGGCTCGGCGGCCACCGGGTCCATCCGGCGTTCCATGAACTTCGTCGCGACGAGGTCACCCAGTACACCGAGCACCGCCAGCTTCCGGGCCGGGCCGGCCTCGGAGACGGGGGTGGTGATCATCGCCAACCCCGATGCGGCCAGACTCGCCGAGCTGACGAAGACGAACGGCAGGTTTTCGTGGGCGGCGTTCCACGTCGGGGTCGCGGTGTCGGCGAGCAGCACCGCGGTATAGACAGCGAGCGGCGGCCCGAATAGCGCGGCTTCCAAACCGGCGGGTCCCTCCACCGCCCGCAATACGGGACGAAGCGGTCCCAACGGGAGTCGCTCGCCCGTCATCCGGTCGATCTCGGCGGCCGCGGCGATGCCGGCTCCGGCGCTGAAAGCGCTGAGAATCCACGAGCCCAGACTCATCGGTGAGGTCAGCTTGATGGTCCGCAACATGTTCACGAACCGCTCGGGCCGGCCCAGGTCCATGACCAGGGCGACCGCGCCGAGTCCCACGGCGCCCAGGGCGGACAGCCGCGCATTGCGGCGCAACTTCGTGCGTCCGGTGAGCTGAGCGCCTGCTGCCAGCAGGCCCGACCCGCCCGCAACGCCCCCCAGGAAGAGGTACGCCGCGACCTCATGACCCCACGGCGCCGGCTTGACCACCGGACGTCCGTAGTACGAGCTGAACTCGGCCTCGGGGACCATCGGCATCTCGCGCGAGCCGTCCCCGCCACCCCGACGACCTGTGCCTTTGCCTTTCCGGCGCCGCTTGCCGCCCGCAGGCTCCGGCGGTCGCAGGCTGTCGTACTCCGAGGTGCTCAACGGCCTTTCACCGGCCCCGCACAAATGCCAGCGCTGCGGCGGCGAACATTCCCGCCCCGGCCAGGCCGGCCCGTTTGAACATCTGCATCAGATCGGCCGTGGGCACCCGCGGGTCGGGCGGCAGGCCGTAGACCTCCGGTTCGTCGAGCAACAAGAAGATCGACCCCGTGCCGCCGACACCGTCGTGCTCGTTGGCGCCGTAGAGCCGTGCTTCGATGCGCCCCTGGGCATGCAGTTCGACAACCCGTTCACGGGCTCGCTCCACCAACTCGTCATGATTGCCGAACTTGATCGAGGTGGTTGGACAGGTCTGGGCACACGCCGGGGTCTGATCCTCGAGTAAACGGTCGTAGCACAGGGTGCATTTCTGGGCGACACCGGTGACGGGCTTTTCCACCGGGCGGCCGGGTCGCTGCGCCGGTGTGGTGTAGGTCCCGTCGCTACGAC
>JBEKNM010000343.1:0-7168 GCA_049522835.1 Mycobacterium sp. | reverse complement strand
GACTACGGCCCGACTGCACAAGCGATCACCGGCCTCAGTGACATGTCCGGCATCCCGAGCCCGTATCCGCCGGCCGGAATCGGCTACTCCTACCTCGACTGGTTCGGCGCTTACAACATGGCGCTCGCCATGTTGGCTGCGCTCTACCGCCGCGACGTCACCGGCGAGGGGTGCCACGTGGACGCGTCGCAGAGTGAGGCCGGCTTGTACATCGCTGGTATCGCGATCCTCGACTACTCGGTGAACGCCCGGAGCTGGGCACGGTACGGAAATCGCTCCCCGTACGTACCGGCCGCGCCACACGGCGCCTTTCCTACTCGAGGCAATGACCGCTGGATCGCGATCGCGGTCTTCGATGACACGCACTGGACATCGCTCGCGTCGGTCTTGGGCGATCCACTGCTTGCAGATGACGAACGCTTCGCAACAATGGCGGCGCGCGTTCAGAACGAGGACGTACTTGAAGCCCTGATCGGTGAGCTCACGAAGGACTGGGACGGGTTCGAGCTCATGAACGAATTACAGGCGCTGGGTGTAACGGCCGGCGTATGCCAAACGGCAGAGGACCGTTGTGAAACCGACCCCCAGCTTCGTCATCTCAACTGGCTGGTGGAACGCGACCAGACTTCCATCGGCCGCTGGCCGGTGCGAGAACTGCCGACCAAATTTTCGGGGACGCCGGCCGACATGGGAGGCATCCTGGGCCGCTCCGGGCCCGACTACGGCGAAGACACCGACTACGTCTTGAGGTCGATCCTCGGCCTCACGGCGGACGAAGTGACCGAGCTTCGGGAGCAGGGCGCCGTTTGACGGCTCCGGGTTGTCCCCGGATTCCGTATCTCCCTCACCCGGAAGCGAACGAGATCGAGGAGGCAGAGCACTGAATGGATGCCTCTCATCAGGGCTGATCCGTAGTCGACGTGGACGCCGTCCCGGCGAAGTATCAAGCGGATCGCGACAAGCGAGTACGGCGCGGGCGTCGCGGTGCCATTGGCCGAGTCGGCCAGTACCTCGGCCGGTGTCGGCTCGCGGTCGATCAGGCCGAGGCCGACGACGGCGTAGTGGATGGCCACGCCCATTGCATTGGTGAGCACGTAGTCGGTGATCAACCCGGTGTCGCGATCGACCGCGACGTGGTGGCCTGACCCCGACTGGTTGATCCACGAGTGAGAGTCTTCCCGCCCACGATGTGGGCAGGAAGGCTCGACAAGGATGACGACAAGGAAGAGACACCGTCCGGAGCAGGTCGTGCGCAAAGTTGGCGCAGGCCGATCGAATGCTGGGCGAGGGCAAGGACGTCGCTGACGTCTGCCCTGAGCTGCAGATCAGGTCTCCCTCCGCCCCGGGATCGCCCGGTCGTCGGCTTCCGTGGGACGTTCACTGATGTTGACCATGCCTCGAAGATGTCCGGGATTGTCGGTGTCCTAGCGGCCCTGTGGTTTTCGTCGTGTCCTCGCGGTCCGCAACGCCGCCCTGATCGGCCTCGTCGGTGCCGTGCTGGCTGAACAGCACGACGAATTTCCGGTGATCTCCCTCAACGCGTTTGCGTGGGCGAGCGTTGAGTTCGGAGGCCACGTTGTCGAGGATGCCTGGGCCGTGGAATGACACGTCGGCGTTCACACCGACGCTGCCGGTCTCGAGACGGCGGCCTATCGCCGTGGCCCGATCGACGTCTTCGCTTCGGGTGGAACGTATCAAGTACCTGGTGCACGATCGGGACAACAGGTACTGCGCCGTCTTCTATGGGGTCTTCACTTGCCTAAAGTATCGAGATCACTTCGCTGCTCGACCGGCCACCGAGTTGGCTATTTTGCCATTCACCAACTCGGTGGCCGGCCGAGGGTCGTTAGTTTCGGGCCGCCGGAGCTGGCAGGTTGTAGATGCGGACGGCGTTGGTCCCGAACACCTTCTTCTTCATCTCATCGCTTTGGGTATCGAAGACCTTGAGGGCCCGCTCGATCGGGTTGGGGTACAGGCACGTCGGGTGTGGGAAGTCGGTCTCAAAGAGGCAGTTGTCCTCGCCCAGGTACTCAATGGCCGGGATGAGCAACTCGTTCTCGAACCAAAAACAGGCGGCACACTGGCGGCGGAAGTACTCAGAGGGCAACAGTGAGAGCTCCTTGCGCGTGTTGGGTGCCATTTCGTGCAGTTGGTAGTCGAGGGCCTGGAGGTAAAAGGGCAGCCAGCCCACGCCACTTTCCACCGAGACCAGCTTGAGGGCCGGGTGGCGCTCGAGGATTCCCCCGTAGATGAAGTTACCCAGCACCCGGGCATTGCCGAGGTAGAGGACGGCCGAGCCGATGGCCAACTTCCTGTCGTCATCAAAGGAGGGCCAGGGCGCCGAACCGAAGTAGTTGCGCTGGGTGGCACTGGCTCCGATGTGGAAGTTCATGGGGAGGCCAGACTCTTCGATGGCCTTGAACAAAGGGATCCAGTAGGGCTGGGAGAGATCGTCCATGCCGTACTCTTGGGGGTCGGTCATCATGTTGAGTCCCACCAGGCCCAACTCTTTGATCCGGGTAATTTCCTTGAGGGCCAAGTCCAGGTCCCACCAGGGCACGACAGCCATGGGGAAGAGCCGATTGCCCGAGTCGGCCTGGAACTCGGCGCAGGCGTCGTTGTAGAGGGTGGCCGCCAGGTTCCGCAATTTGAGGTCACCGATCTGTCCGAGCTGCTGGCCACCGAACCCGACGGCGTTGGGGTACACCAAATGGGCCCAGATCCCTTGTTCGTCCATCAACGCCAGCCGAGGCTTCACCTGCGAAGACGCCTCGGCCACCTCGTAGACATTGTGCCCGAAGAGCCAATCTTTGCCTAGGTGCTTCACCATGTCCTGACCCACCACCGAACTAGCGCGGGCCGGTCCGATATCCACTCCGTCGAACACCCAGTGGTAGCTTCCGTCGAGCTCTTTTACCTGAGGCACGCGGTCCTTGTAGGCAGCGGGGGCTCGAGAGGTCCACAGATCCCAGGGCTCACTGCGATGCGTGTCCGCATCGACAATCAAAAGATCAGTGCCATCGGCTAACAAAGTGGTCATGTGTCCCTACTCCCTTTGGATCTCGCACAATGCGGACTTCCCAGCGGGTCCCAACCCTCTGGGCGGGCCAGCAGTTGGGGGATCCCCCTACAGCCACCGAAGCTACATCACTGACCTGGCCGGCCTAATCCGCTCGCACATGTTTCCCAACAGCGGAAATAGTCGCGTCGATGTTTACTCGTCGTTGTCCGAGTGCCAATCTTTTTTTGAGGGTCCTGATCGGGCCGACAGGGCGAAAGGTGGCTAATTGGCATGAATCTGCGTTCCGCAGCCGATCCGTCTGTGTTGGTGGTTGGGGCCGGGATCGGAGGACTCACCACTGCGCTGGAGCTGCAACGAGTCGGCATACGTTGCCGGATCGTCGAGGCCGTCGAGAGGTTCGGCCCGGTGGGCGTTGGCATCAACGTCCTTCCCCACGCCTCCCGCCTGCTAGGCGAGCTAGGGCTCGAGGAGGCCCTTTCGACTCGTGCGGTGCTCACTCGCGAGTCCGTATTCTTCAACCGCTTCGGCCAGCTCATCCACCGCGAGCCGGCGGGACGTGGAGCCGGTTACGCCGACCCGCAGTACTCGATCCATCGGGCTGACCTCCACGGCGTCCTACTCAACGCGGTGACCGATCGCCTCGGGAAGGACGCGTTCCAGCTCGGCAGCCGGGTCGTCGCGGTGAAGGACGACGGTCGCCAGGCGACGGCACACGTCAAGTGCGAAGACGGTTCGAACGTCGACATCGAGGCCGACGTGATCGTGGCGGCAGACGGGATCAACTCCGCGGTTCGAGAGCAGCTCTTCCCTGGGGAGGGACCGCCCCGCTACTCGGGCGTGACGATGTGGCGAGGTGTCTCAGTCTGGCCTTCGTTCCTGTCCGGGGCCAGCATGGTCCGGGCCGGCTGGCTGGCCGGCGGCAAGCTCGTCATTTATCCCATCCGCGAGCACGTGGACGGTCAGGGAAAGCAGCTTGTGAATTGGGTCGCCGAGATCGAAACGCCACAGCGGTCACGCCGGGACTGGGACCAGCGCGGTCAACTGGAGGACTTCCTCCCGAGTTTCTCCGATTGGCACTTCGACTGGTTGGACGTCCCGGAGATGCTCAAGGCCACCGAGATGGTTCTCAAGTACCCCATGGTCGATCACGACCCACTGCCGCGCTGGAGCCACGGTCGGTTGACGCTGCTTGGCGACGCTGCTCATCCAATGGTGCCCCGCGGCTCAAACGGTGCGGGCCAGTGCATCCTCGACGCGCACGCGCTCGCCGAGTGCCTCGCCGCAGATCGCAGCGACCCCGTCGCCGCGCTCGCGGCGTACGACGATGTGCGGAGGGAGGCGACCGCCGCGGTCGTCTTGATGAACCGCTCCAGCCCGCCGGATGCCATCTTGCGTGAGGTGTACGAGCGCACCAGGGATCGCCCATTCGATCGCCTCGAGGACGTGATCACCTCGGCCGAGCTCGAAGGAATCACGGAAAGCTACAAGCAGGTTTCTGGTTCAGCATTGTCCACTCTCGGCGTAGTGACGACGACAGCTACATCGGCAACCGACGTCACGGATGATCTCCGCTCCCTCTACGAAGAGTTCGATCGGGCTAACCTCCTGCCGCTCTGGACCCAGCGGGAGGACCTCATGCCGGTGAGCCCGCAGCCGCAGGCGAAGGTCCACCGGTGGCGCTGGTCGGAGCTGTATCCGATCGCCGAACGAGCGGGCAAGCTCGTGCCGGTCGGCCGCGGAGGCGAGCGACGGGCAATCGCACTTGCCAACCCGGGCCTCGCGGGACGGCCGTATGCGACTCCGACGCTGTGGGCCGCCATCCAATATCTCGGGCCCGGCGAGAAGGCGCCTGCTCATCGGCACAGTCAGACAGCATTCCGCTTCGTGCTCGAGGGCGAGGGCGTGTGGACGAATGTCGCCGGCGACCCGGTGGCGATGCGCCGGGGCGACCTGTTGCTCACCCCGAGCTGGGACGACCATGAGCATCACAACGTCACTGATGGCCCCATGGCGTGGCTCGACGGCCTGGACATCCCCCTCGTCTCGCAGCTCGACGCCGGCTTTTTTGAGTTCGGGGCGGAGCAGCTGACGACGACGGCGACGCCGACGCGATCGCGGAGTGAACGGCTATGGGGCTATCCCGGTCTTAGGCCCGGCGCCGGCGACACCAGTGAGCAGTCACCGCTCAAGGTGTACCGCTGGGAGCACACGGAGGCCGAGGGATACCCGTCGACTTGTGAGCCCGGGCACGCGCTCATACGTTTCGTACACCCTGGTACTGGCCGAGACGCGCTTCGCACCATCCGGACGGAGATGCACCGTGTCGCCGCTGGCGCGAGTATGCGCCCGAGACGGGCTGTGGGCTCCTCGGTGTGTCTGGTCTTCCAGGGAGCGGCAACGGCAAAGATCGGTGAGGAGTCATACGAGCTCGAGACGGGGGACGTGTTCGTCATCCCGTCCTGGGCGCCGATGTCGCTCTTCGCCGAGACCACAACAGACCTTTTCTGTTTCAGCGATGCCCCGGTTTACGAAGCGCTGAGCCTCGCTCGTACCGAGATCGAGGTCGAGGGTACGTCGGCATGAGACTGGCAACGATCCGCGTACGAGAAGGCACCCGGGCGGTCCGATTGGACGAGGATCGGGCTGTCGATCTCGGAGCGAGCGACCTCGTCGCGGTCCTGCGTCGGCCGGGCTGGCAGGTCGATGCGTCGACGGCGGGAGGTGAATCCTTTCCGGTTGACGAGTTCGACTGCGCGCCGCTGGTCATCGCTCCCCAGAAGATCGTCTGCGTCGGGTTGAACTACCGAGCGCACATTCTCGAGATGGGTCGCGACTTGCCAACCAATCCGACCATGTTCGCTCGAGCGCTCGTCGGGGCCAACGACGACATCACCCTTCCGAGGACGTCCGACGCCGTCGACTGGGAGGCGGAGTTCGCCCTTGTTATTGGTGCCACGGTCCGAAACGCCGATCGCGCGACCGCTGGTCGACCATCGCCGGGTACACAATCATGAACGACGTCACGTGCCGGGACTGGCAGCGCCGCACGACCCAGTGGCTCCAGGGCAAGACGTTCGAGGGCACCACGCCGATTGGTCCCTGGCTCGTAACGGACACCGCCGCGACCGAGCGTCCGGACTTCGAACTGTCGTGCGAGGTCGACGGCGAGCTTATGCAGTCCGCGACGACCAACGATCTCGTCTTCGATTCGTGCGACCTAGTCTCGTACGTGTCGACGATCGCTACATTGGTGGCCGGCGACGTGATCGCAACTGGAACGCGCGGTGGCGTAGGGGATGCGGCAAAGCCGCCCCGTTACCTCTCGGACGGAGCGACACTCGTGACACGCATCGCCGGGATCGGCGAGTGCCGCAACCACTTCCGGTACGAGTCGTGAGCCCTGCCGCGGTGCCACAATCTCCGGCCTCGCCGGCCCTCCCAGATCTGCGCGTCCTACTCGAGTGGCAGGATGCTGGGACGAGGGTCTTCGAGGGGGAGCTCGACCGGTTGGGTCCGGCAGGTCTCGACGCGCCCTCGGCTCTTCCTGGCTGGTCGCGACGGCACGTCGTGGCGCACGTCGCGACGAACGCCGACGCGCTCGTAAACCTGTTGTACTGGGCTCGCACCGGGGAAGAGACTCCCATGTATCCGGATCCGGAGGCGCGTGACCGGGACATCGAACGTAGCGCGCAGCGTCCGCCCGACGAGATCCTCGCTGACGTCAAAGAGGCTTGCCGTCGCTATGCGGGGGCGGTGACGAATCTGCCAGATGGCGCATGGGACGCTACCGTCCGCACCGCCCAAGGCAGGATCGTCGCCGCGAGTCTCGTCCCCTGGCTGCGTACGCGCGAGGTCTGGGTCCACGCAATCGATCTCGGCGAGGACGCAACGTTTGAGATCCTGCCTGAGCGGCTCGCCAGCTCTTTGCTGGAGGATGCGGTCGCGCTGCTCCGGACTCGGTCCGGAGCAGCGCATCTGGTCCTCGTCGACGACGCCGGCGAAGGATGCTGGGAGCTACCAGGAGATGGGGCCGCTGCGGTCGTCCGAGGATCGCTTCACGCCCTCGTCGCTTATGTGCTTCGCGGGCAACGAACTTCTAATTTGAGCGTCGACGGCGGAGGGGTGCTCCCGGGAGCTCCCCGATGG
>JBEKNM010000342.1:0-5288 GCA_049522835.1 Mycobacterium sp. | reverse complement strand
TGGTGAATGTTGATGAGGTGGGTGATGTTGTTGACAAGTTTCGTACGCTGCCCGGCGCCGATCCCACCTAGATGGTGCACCTGCCGGGCATAGGCGTCAAAGATCGGCCGGACTCGATTCAATACCGAGCCGGATCCGCCTGCCATGACGGTAAGTCTGCGTTCGAGCGCGTGGTGCGCACCACCGCCGATGGGCGCATCGAGCGTGTCGATGCCCCGCTCCGCCAAGGCTGCGGCGGCGTCGATACATACCGATGGGGCGACCGTGGTGTGGATCAGCACAGTCGACCCCGGACGTAAGCTGCGCGCCAGTCCTTGTTCGAATAGGACGTCGGTGACGTCGGCAGCGTCGAAGACACACAGACACGCGACATCGATCTGGTCACCTAGCTCGCGAATCGTGCTGGCGACATGTACGCCGCTGCCGTCGAACTGACTCAGACTTTCGGGCCGGCGTGCGCATAGCGTCAGGTCAAATCCGGCACGGGCGATCATGGTTGCCATGGCGCCCCCGAGATCTCCGACACCGACGAATCCGACCCGCATCGAGCCTCCGATCTATGAACGTCCGTTTGTAGGGCTGCTTGTCTAAATCATGCAGGCTGGATCAGTCGACGCCCGTCACGCGGCGATTACATGGTTGTGTCCACCAAGGTGGTGTATGAGTCGGCCTGATCGAATGGCCCGGCGTGTCGTAGCCGGATAGATGAAGGTCATCGCGTGATTCTTCGAGAGACCGACCAAAGTCACTCGAGCAAAGGAATCGACGCGATGACCACTGCCCACGATATCGACTGGCCCCAGGTGCTGGCTGAACGACTCACCACTACGCATCCCGACGTACTGCGCGAGCTGCTCACCACGTTCATCCATACCCTGATGGGCGCGGAAGCCGATGCGCTGTGCGGCGCCGGATATGGCCAGCGCAGCGCCGAACGGACCAATCAACGCAACGGCTACCGCCCTCGCCAATTCGACACCCGCGCGGGATCATTGGATTTAGCGACCGCCCCATCCTCGGCGGTGGTCACGTCGACACCCAGGATTTCGCGGCTTGCTCGAGGACTTCGCGCACGAGGGGTACATGCACGGGTTTGCGCGTGGCCCACATCGCGCGCGCAATGGGGTCGCGGTGTTCGAGGAAGGTGGCGAACAGCAATCATTGGGAGCGATGAGACGTGCTGGGATTGCATCGTTTCTCCCGACCAGCTTCGGGCGGTTATCGGCTCGGTGCTGCACCGCAGCGTGGGCGCACTCGAGACGATCGATGTCATCGACCCGCGCGAGGTGAGCTAGTCGCATCGTCGTTGGGCGACTGAAAGCTGCGCAGTCGCACAGTTATTTGCCTGCCAGCTTTGCTACCTGTCTTTAGTCATCTGGCCGTCGTGATCGTTTGCTACCGGCTTGTCTTAGGAGTGTCATGGGCGCCACGCACAACGTCGTCATCGTCGGCAGCGGTCCGGCTGGCTGCACCGCCGCAAATCGAAACTGCGCGGGCGGACCTCGAACCGGTGCTAATCGACTAGCGCACTGCGGTGTGCTGATGCAGACGACGGGAGCGGAGAACTTTCCCGGCTTTGTCGACGGCATCGATGGACCCGACCTGATGAGCGACCTGTGCAAGCGAGCCAAGCGTTTTGGGACCGCGATGATAACCGCGGATGAACCTGAGATTCCCGCCTTAGGTACGCGCGTCGGCCGAGTTGGCGCGCACCGCGTCAGCTCGGCTCGCGCACCGATAACGGGCCGGCTTCGGGCGCCGCTGGTGAAACCGCTTGATCGTGGTTGCGTTACCGGTTGTCGTGGGATGGCGACGCGAGTTGCGGGTAGTGCTGGCTCAGGTTGTGCAGGTACTGCGGGGATGTCTGCGTGGCGACATCGAGGAAACAACGCACGCTTGGTGACTGGTTGGTGGTGCGCCATGACAGGGCGAGCGGGCGGTGCGGAAGGGGCCCGTGTAACGGAATGAACCGGACTCCCTTTCGGCTGAGATTAATAAACGATGTGGGCAGCAAGGCGATTCCCGCTCCGGATGCCACAAGCGCGAGGATCGTTTGTATGCGGGGTGATTCGTCAACTATTGGCGGCTGGATTTCGTGTTGACGGAACAGCTCTACGACGTCGGCGTAGGTGGTGGGCGCTGCGCCTCGAGTCCACAGGATGATCGGTTGATCTCCCAGAAGTGCCGGAGCGATCCGCTTGTGCTCGGCGAGTGCATCGTCCTCGCTGACGACCGCAGCGAGCGGGTCTTCAATCAGCGTCTGGATAGTCAGCGACGGTTCATCGACAGGCCCGCGCAGGAATCCGACATCGAGGCGGTGTTCGACCAATTGGGTTACCTGCTCGGTGGTGTCCAGTTCGGTGAGCTCGAGTTTGACGTCGGGATAGTCCCGGCGATGAGCGCGCATCACATACGACAGGACGCCGTCCACGGCGGCCTGCAGGGCACCGATATGAAGATGACCGAGATGACCGGTGGCCGCCCTGCGTGCGGCGGCAAAGGCCCGTTCGCCGTGCGTGAGCGCCAGTCTGGCCTCACCCAGAAGTGCGGTGCCGGCATCGGTGAGTTCGATCGGGCGTCGGGAGCGATCGATGAGGTCCACTCCCAGTTGGCGTTCGAGCTTTTGAATCTGCTGACTCAGCGGTGGTTGGGCGATGTGGAGGCGCTCGGCGGCGCGGCCGAAGTGTCGTTCCTCGGCCACGGTCACGAAGTAGCGAAGCAGGCGCATCTCCGGATCTGCCATATACGCAGAATATAATAGCTGACTGAATATGTCTTGGACGATGAAGATGTAGTCGACTTACGGTTGTCCTAACGGTGACTAGATCGACCGAGGAAGGAAACCCATGACTGCTATGGCCACCCGCGCCGACGAGCGTGATCTCCTGGAGCACTACTTCGACCAGCCGTGGAGCGACGGGCTACCCGTGGTTCCACCAACGCCGGACCGCATCGCCGCTGTGCTGGATGTACTGGGTGGACACCCCAAGGAACTTGTGGCGCGTATTCCACCGCGGTGGGGCAGCCTGACCCGTGAACTTCTGGCCGTCAACATGGTGATGGCCGGCTGCAAACCCGAATACGCGCCAGTCGTGCGGGCGGCCATTCTCGCCCTGGCCGACGCGCGGTTCAACCTCAATGGCATTCAGGCGACCACTCACGTCGTCTCACCGCTGATCGTCGTCAACGGCCCTGTCGCCCGCCAGATCGGGATGAACGCCGGCGGCAACGTATTCGGTTCGGGTAACCGCGCCAACGCCACCATCGGCCGCGCGGTTCGCCTGATCTTGCTCAGCGTCGGCGGCGGCATTCCCGGCGAGCTCGACAAGAGCACCCTTGGCCATCCCGGTAAGTACACGTTCTGCATCGCGGAGAATGAAGACGCCAGCCCGTGGGCTCCGTATCACGTCGAGCGCGGATACGCACCCGAAGACAGCACCGTTCTGGTGATCGGGGCCGAAGCCCCGCACAGCGTCACCAATCACATCTCCGATGACCCTCAAGGGATTCTGGACTCCATCGCCTCGGCGATGAGCACCATCGCCCATAACAATGCGGTGCTCGGCGGCTCCTGCACCGTCGTCATCGGCCTAGAGCATGCGCGCACCATCGCCTCCTTCGGCTGGACCCGCGACGACGTCCGCCGCTACCTGTGGCTCAACGGCACCAACGACTGGGACGAGGTGAGTTACGGCAACCGCTACGCCCCTCCCGGAGGACTCACCTACAACCGCAATCTGCCGAAATGGTATCCGCGACAGGCAGGCAGGCAGGTGCCGATCGTCTTCACTCCCGACGACATCCACCTGTTCGTCGCGGGCGGAGCCGCCGGTCGATTCTCGGCGTTCCTGCCGGGGTGGAGCACTGCGACGACACCGGTGCTGCGCGCGGTTCACGACGACGTCCTCGGCCCCAGCGGCGGCGGCCGCGAGCTTGAGTGCTCCGACGGCTCCTGCCGACTCTGAGACCCACGACGTGAAACGTCAACAAAAGAAAAGGAGAAAAGAAATGACCGACTTTGTCTATGACCCGTGCGGTGTGATCGAGGTCGACGCCATCCCTATGGCTGCCCGACCGACCAGCACCGAGGGCCTACGCCTGGGCGTGCTAAGCAACACCAAATGGAACGCCGCCAAGTTGTTGCGTGCCACGGTGCGCGAGCTGGCCGATCACGGGCTGACCTTCGCCTCGGTCACCTGCTACGACAAGCACCACTTCTCCTCGGATGCCAGTAACGAGGTGATCCGTCAGATCGCGGCCGAAAACGACGTTGCGCTGACCGCGATCGGGGACTGCGGCTCATGCTGCTCGGCGTGTGTCAACGACGCGGTGCGTCTGGAAGAGGCTGGGCTGCCGACAGTGGTCATCGTGACGACCGAATTCGAACATGAGGCCCGCCTGCAGCGCGAATCGCGCGGAATGGCCGACCTCGAACCTGCGATCGTCACCCATCCGATCAGCAGCCTGACCCTCGAACAGCTCGACGGCCGCGCCGCCGAGGTCGCGCCGCAAGCCCGCCGGATCTGGTTCACTGCTGCCGCGGCACCACGCGGAAACGGTTCGGCCACGGCGGTTTTCGAGCCTGCCAACAAATGATGAATCAGGTGGCCCCACCACCGCTTTCGCGCCTGCTGGTGGCCGACTTCTCTCACGTACTCGCTGGGCCGTTCTGCACGATGATCCTCGGCGACCTGGGCGCCGAGATCGTCAAGGTCGAACGACCAGACGGCGATGACACCAGAGCCTGGGGACCTCCGTTCGTCGATGACGAAAGCACGTACTATCTCGGCGTCAATCGCAACAAGCGCAGCATCGTGCTCGACCTGCACGACGCCGAGGACCTGCGGGTGGCCAGAACTTTAGCCGAGCACGCCGACGTGTTGGTGGAAAACTTCCGCCCCGGCACCATGGAGCGGTTCGGCCTGGATGAGCCTTCCATCCGCGGGGCCAACCCCACGCTGGTGTACTGCAGTATCTCGGCGTTCGGACCCGCCGCGGGCCGCCGACTCGCTGGTTATGACCTGCTGGTCCAGGCGCTCGGTGGGTTAATGAGCGTCACCGGGCCAGATCCCGCCACCCCGACCAAGGTCGGGGTGGCCCTCGTCGATGTTCTGGCGGGCCTGTTCGCCACCGTCGGCATCTTGTCGGCGCTGCATGAGCGCGACCGGTCCGGGCGCGGCCAGCGCGTCGAGGTTAACCTGATGTCGGCGCTGCTCAGTGCCTTGGCCAATCAGTCCGCCAGTTATGTTCTGGCCGACCAGATCCCACGCGCGATCGGCAACGGACAT
>JBEKNM010000341.1:0-5297 GCA_049522835.1 Mycobacterium sp. | reverse complement strand
CGAGCCGTCGGGCGCCTTGGCGAGTTTGGCAACGACGAAACCCATGGTGGCCGCGATCTCGTCGAGGGACAGTCGCGAGGCAGTCCCGTCAAGCTCGTGGTCGGAAGACGGCCGCTGCAGCGCCACCCGGATGTCTTGCTCGTGCATCCAGCAGTCGAAGGTCCGGATCCGCATGAATCGTCCGTAACTGTCCATGCCTGCCGGCGTCGGCATCGGCGCATCCCATTCGACATCGGACATACTCGCCACGACCTCGCGGCGACCGTTGGTCACCGCGCGATACCGCTCAAGAACGCCGGTACCCGGCTCCCCGCTCAGATGGCGCACCCACCGCTCGTTCATCGCCCCGATGTCGTTGCGGACATGCTCGAGCTCCGAAACGTCGATGTCGACCTCAGGTGGGGCGATGCCCTCCAGGAATGACTCGGTCCCGATGATGTGCGAGACCACGGCCTGCACACTCCACCCGGGCAGCGGCGTCGCCGCCCGCCACCTGGTCTCGGGCAACCCTTCCAGCAGCGCGTCGATGGCGTCCCACTCGGCGAAGAGGCCAGACAGCACGTCGGACTTGTCGAGCTTGGTGATCGAACGCGTGGCCATGGTCGGATAGTAAGCCGATCACATTCCGGTTATCAGGCCAACCCGCACGACAATCACCCCGCTGATTATCAGCAAGACCCCTACCGGGGTCATCCAGGCTGCCGCGCCGAAGACGGTGACCCATCCCCCGACGCCCACTGCCATCAGCGCATGAACAATGCGGGCGGCCACAACGACACGATCTCGCAAGGCGGAAGCCAAAATTCGACGCGGGATCGCTCTCAGCAGCCAGCCGAGGATCCCGATCAACAACGTAGTGAGCAGCCCGGTTATCACTCGCAGCGACAAGGTCGACTGACCGCTGCTGTGCTCCGCCCCGGCAACGGCGACAAGCAAACCGAGGGCTGCGGAAAGGACTGTCGCGCGGGTGAGGATGTTGGCCAGAACCGCGCCGATATTCCTGCGGACCAGGTCTCCTAACGTCGGATCGCTGCCCGCGGCACCGAGAAACCCGCGCACGGCGCGTCTGAAGTTGCCGCGATGCATTCGATTGACGGCCATGTTGTGCAGTGCCGCGGCATGGCTTGCGTCCAGCGACAACGCCTGCCGGTACGACGCGGTGGATTCACTCATTCGGCCCAGGTCGTGCAGGATAGAGCCACGCAACACCAGCGCATCGGGACTCGCGGGGTCAAGGCGCAGTGACTCGTCCACTGCGAGCAACGCCGAGGGCAATTGGCGCGACTGTTGCAGCAGCCTGGCGTAAACCCGGTGTTGCAGTGGTTCATTAGGATGAGCGATCACCCCCCGCCACGCCATCCACAGGGCGTCATACAGACGACCCAGGCCAGCAAGCGACAGCGCATAAATCCGCACGGCCAGCTCGTCATGCGGCGCGGCGGATAACGCAGCGTATGCGCTCGTGGCTGCGCTCGGATAGTTATCAAGTAGATATTCTGCGCGAGCCAGTTGGGCCAACAAGGACGGATCGCCAGGGTGTTGTGACAAAGAACGGCGCAGGACCTCTCGCGCACGTTCGTGGTTCCCGGTGTCGAAGTAAGCCCCGGCGAGTTGGATGGCATCGTCGATTCGGTCGACGCCGGGGTTCCCCGTCATTCTGGGGTCACCGAAATTTCCTGCGGCGCAAATATTTTGCGAGTTCGTCGTAGCTACCCTCGTTGTTTGCGAACTCAACGACGTTGCGGGCGGTCTCAAACCAAGGCCCGGTGCTCGGCCGGATCTGTGTGGATGCGGCTCCGATGTCGGCCATGGTCACCGGACGAACCTGCCCAGTACGCATCGAATCAGCCATTGCCAATTGCGTTGCGCTATCGCAGATATGCGCCAGGTCGGCACCCGAGAAGCCCTCGGTACGGCTTGCGACCGACTTGACGTCTATCCCCGACACCGGCCGGTCTTTCAGGTGAAACCGAACAATCCCCGCCCTGGCTTCGGCGTCAGGCAAACCAACGAAGATCATCCGGTCAAATCGTCCTGGACGCCGCATCGCCGGATCGACATCCCACGGCGCGTTGGTCGCGCCGAGCACATAAACCCCATCGTTGACCGAGGTGGCCGAGTCGAGTTCTTCCAGCAGACTGTTGACAACGGTGCGTATCCCCGAGCTTCCGCTCAGCGCAGAGCGCCGGTGCCCCAACGCATCCACCTCATCAAAGAACAGCACGCAGGGACCGTTGCGGCGGGCATTGTCGAAGATCGAACGAATGCTGCGTTCGCTATCCCCCAACCAGCGATGCAGAACGTCAGCGATTCCCACCTGGTAGAAGTTTGCGCCGATCTCACCCGAGACGGCCTTGGCGATATATGTTTTGCCGCAGCCGGGCGGTCCGTACAGCAGCAGCCCGCCACGCGCGGATACTTTGTAGGCCTTCATCAGCTCGGGATTGCGGATCGGGCCGAGCAGCGAGAGTTCCAGTTGTTGTTTGACGTCGGCCATGCCCGCGACGTCATCCAGCTTTATGTGGCTGCGCTGCAGTACGTCGAAGTCGCCTTCGTTGACGGTGTCGGGGGCCGCCTCGACGAATGCCGGCGCAATGATGTCAGCAACCTCCCGTTCGGCGCTGGACCAGTCGAAACCGTCCTTGGCGGCAGGTTGCTCTGCCTCGGGCGCCGGCTCGGCCGTTAAATGCGTGGACCCGGCGAGCGCGGCGCTGCAGCGCTGCAACAAACTCAGCGCGGTCGGATTGCCGGCATCCTGGGTCAGTGCCGCGCTGCAGTGGGCCAGCGCCTCGGCGTGGCGCCCTTTATCGGCAAGCAGTCCAGCAAGATGAAGGCGCAACTCGATTACATCGGGGCTGCGTTCCACTGCGGAAGCCAACTCCCGAATAAGCGGGTCCTCGATATCAAACGGGCCCAAAGCCATCTCCCGTCGTGATTCTCGTGCCGGCCCTGATCAGTTCATGCCCTTGGCTCGGCGACCCAGTTCGCGAAGCACTTCACGCTGGGCGTCGCGGCGGGCCATGTCCTGGCGTTTGTCGTGTGCTTGCTTGCCGCGCGCCAGTGCGAGCTCGACCTTGACCTTGCCCTCGGAGAAATACAATGACAACGGAACAAGCGTGAGATTACCATCGCGGATCTTGCCGATCAGGGTGTCGATCTGTCGGCGATGCAATAGCAGCTTGCGATTGCGACGAGGCTCATGGTTCGTCCAGCTGCCATGCTGATACTCCGGAATATGCATGTTGCGCAGCCACACCTCGCCGTCGTCGACGGTTGCGAACGCATCGGCTAACGACGCGTGTCCTTCCCGCAGGCTCTTTACCTCGGTGCCCTGCAGAGCCACTCCGGCCTCGAACAACTCGAGGATCGAATAGTTGTGTCGGGCTTTGCGATTGCTGGCAACAATCTGTTTGTTGCCACGCTTGCCGCCCGCTGGGTCCTTGGCCACACTATCGCCGCACGTATAGACGCAACGTCGCGTAGGACGTCAACCCGGCCATCGACACGCCGAGAAGCAACAGCCACGGGGCGACGTAAAGAATGTCGGCGTAGTCGATCCGGGCGATCAGGTTGGCTTGATAGAACTGGTTCAGCGCGTTGTCCAGGAACATTGCCCGCACCACGATCAAGCCGACGATGGCGATGCCGACGCCCACAGCGGCGGCGAACATCGCCTCCACCAGGAAGGGCAGCTGGGTATACCAGCGGCTGGCGCCAACCAGTCGCATGATGCCGATCTCGGTGCGCCGCGTATACGCCGCGACTTGGACCATGTTGGCGATCAGCAGGATCGCCCCGACGGCCTGAACCAGAGCGACCGCGAACGCGACATCGCTCAAGCCGTCCAATACCGCGAAGAGCCGGTCGATCAGATCCTTCTGATTGAGTACGGAAAGCACGCCCGGCTGCCCCTGCATCGCGTCATCGAAGTCCTTGTGCTGCTCGGGGTTGTCCAGCTTGACGATGAACGATGCAGGAAAGGAATCCTTGCCGGCGACATCTTTGTACTGCGGGAACTTCCGGATGGCGTCGTCGTAGGCGTCCTGACGGTTGAGGAACCGCACCGATTTGACGTCTTGTCGGCCTTCGATCTTTCCCCGCAGCGCCTTGCACGGGTTGGCATCGCAGGCCGGATCATTGGCGGAGACGTCTTCGGTGAGGAAGACCTGCGTCTCGACGCGATCGAGGTAGATGGCGCGGGAGTTGTCGGCCAACCGGACTACCAGCAGACCGCCACCGAACAGGCCGATCGAGATCGCGGTCGTCAGGATCATCGCGATCGTCATGGTGACGTTGCGACGAAGGCCGGTCAGGACCTCGTTGAGCAGGAAGCCGAAGCGCACTTAGCGATCCATCCCATAGATGCCGCGCTGTTCGTCACGAACCAGCCTGCCCAGAGACAACTCGACGACCCGCTGCCGCATCGAGTCGACGATGTGATGGTCGTGCGTTGCCATCAGCACCGTCGTGCCGGTGCGGTTGATCCGCTCCAACAAATCCATGATGTCCTGACTGGTATCTGGATCGAGGTTGCCGGTGGGCTCATCGGCCAGCAGCACGAGGGGCCGGTTGACAAACGCGCGGGCGATCGCAACCCGTTGCTGCTCACCGCCCGACAGCTCGTGCGGCAGCCGGTTGGCTTTGCCAGACAGGCCGACCGTCTCGAGCACTTCGGGTACCACCCGGTTGATCGTGTCGCTACGTTTGCCGATGACTTCCAAGGCGAAGGCCACGTTTTCGTACACCGTCTTTTGCTGTAACAGCCGAAAGTCCTGGAATACGCAGCCGATCACCTGACGCAGCCGCGGCACATGGCGACCGGGCAATTTATTGACGTGAAACTTCGAAACCCGCACGTCACCGGTGGTCGGGTTGTCCGCACCCAACAGCAGCCGCATAAACGTCGACTTACCCGAACCCGACGGGCCGATGAGAAAGACGAATTCACCCTTGTCGATTTTGACGTTGACGTCGTCCAAGGCCGGACGGGCCGACGACTTGTACTGCTTACTGACATGGTCCAGGGTGATCATCACGGCACGCCAGTGTAGCGGTGAATTTCGCTGGCACGCGAAGATCAACCGGCGGGAGGCGCCGATGTCGGCGACAGACCTGGCCCTGGCTGCGGTTGTTGCGGCGGTGCTGGGGTCGGGGTCGTGCTGGGCGTGCAGAAGGGCGGCAGGCACGGCAACGTCGGCAGCACGAACGGCGGCGGCGTTGTGGTCGTGGTCGTCGGCGGGGGCGGCGGGGTGGTCGTCGGCACCGTGGTGGTTGGAGTCGGCGTGAACGTGGCGGTC
>JBEKNM010000340.1:0-5307 GCA_049522835.1 Mycobacterium sp. | reverse complement strand
GCCCGCGTGTTGGCCGACTTCTATGACCGGGTGACGGTGGTCGAGCGAGACGTCTTGCCCTCCGATCCGGTGAACCGGCGAGGCGTCCCGCAAGGCAGGATGATCCACGCCGCGCTCGCGCGGTGTACGCAGATCCTCGACGAACTTTTCCCCGGATTTGTCGACGAACTCGCGGCCATGGGTGTCGAGAGCTGGGACGACGGGGACCTTTCGAAGCTGTGGTTGTCGGTTGGCGGACATCAACCGTTGCGCTCCGGCAGGGCACCGAATGCACCGGTGATCTGGTTTCCGAGCCGGCCGTCCCTTGAATGGAATGTGCGTCGGCGGGTAAAGGCGATTACGAACGTGATGTTCCTCGAAGGTCACGACCTGGTCGGCCTGACGGCGACACCCGATCGGCACCGCGTCACCGGGGCATGGGTGGTAGACCGTGCCGCCGACCGCAAGAAGGCGCTGAGGGCCGATCTCGTCGTCGACGCGACCGGCCGGGGATCTCGCACGCCGGTCTTTCTCGAGGAACTCGGCTACGGCCGTCCCCCGGAGGACGAGTTGACGGTGCAGCTCGCCTACGCCTGTCAACTGCTGCGCATCACACCGGGCGCCGTAAAGGAGCACATGATTGCGCTGTTCCCCGAGCCGGGGCGGCCGAAGATGTTCGGGTTCACCAGCTACGAAAACGACACCTGGATGTTCGGTGTCGGCACCCTCGCTGGGGCCGAGCCGCCGACTCGGCGCGCTGACATGCTCAGGTTCGCAGCCGATTTCGCTCCTGCGCATGTGCTGGAAGCGATTCGAACGGCCGAGCCTCTGGGCGAGGTGGTTCACCATCGCGTTCCATCCAACCGCTGGCGGCGCTACGACAAGATGCGCCGGACACCCGACGGTCTGCTGGTCGTCGGCGACGCGGTTTGCAGCTTCAACCCCATTTACGGGCAAGGCATGACGTTGGCGGCGATCGAGGCGACGGTGCTGCGTGATTGTCTGCGCCGTGGGGATCGAGGCCTGACGCGACGCTTCTTCCGCGCCTCCGCCAGGAGCGTGCGGGTAGCCTGGCAGACCGCCGTCGGATCCGACTTGAATCTTCCGGAAGTGGTTGGGAAACGACCGATCTCGATGCGAATCACCAACGCGTACTTGGAGCGTGTGATGACCGCCTGCGAGGTCAACCCCGTCGTCGCCGGGCAGTTCATGAGAGTTACCTCGATGGTCGATTCACCAATTCGCTTGCTGGGTCCGTCCATTCTGGTTCGCGTCATGCGGCCGAAAGGCCGCCGGCCGACGGACTTCCAGTCCGTTGACGAGGGGTTCGCCAAAACGTTGGTAGCGGGGTGCAATGAAGTTATTCCCCAGACTGGCGTCATGCTCGCAGAAGTCGCCACCCAGCCGGGCGCGGCGAAAGGTGAATAAAGAGGAGGATTCAGATGTCAAACCAGAATGTCGAGGTGACGAAGCGAGGCTACGACGCTTTCGGCGCGGGTGACCTCGAAGCGGCAGGGTGTCTTCGACGACTCCATCGAGTGGACGGTGAACGGCGAGAGCATGATCGGTGGTACGCACCGCGGTAAAGGCGAAATCGCCGAACTGCTCATGCTGCTTGCGAAGAAGTCCGCCACGGTCAAGGCGAAGCGTTATCTGGCTGACGGTGACATCGTCGTGGTCCTGACCGAGGTCACTGTCGGAGGAGAGACCTATCAAGAAGCCGACGTGTACACATTCGGCAACGACAAGGTCGTCAAAGCCCATACGTTCGGGGACACCGCCATGCAGGAACGAATTTTCGGGACCAAGCGGGTAGCCGCCGGATAGTAGCGTGCAAGCCAGCGAAAGGTCCGGTGGTTGTCATGACACAGCAGCGCCCACTGAAGGTCGCGATAATCGGCGCCGGCATGTCAGGCCTGTGCATGGCGGTCAAGCTGCAGGACGCCGGCATTCACTCGTTCTCCATTTTCGAGAAAGCCGACGAGGTCGGAGGCACCTGGCGCGACAACACGTATCCCGGTCTTACCTGCGATGTCCCTTCGCGCTACTACTCTTACTCGTTCCGGCCCAACCCTGATTGGTCGCATTTGCTGCCGCCGGGGCCTGAGATTCAGGAGTATTTCCGGCAGGTGGCTGACGAACGCGGCATTCGTCCTCACATCCGATTCGGCGCCAACGTCACCAGCGCCCGATACGACGATGGAAAGTGGCGACTCACCACCGCCGCCGGCGAGGAGACGTTCGACGTGCTCGTCACTGCTACCGGAGTCCTGCGGGTACCTCGTTATCCGGCGATCCCCGGGAGGGAGACGTTCGCGGGCCCCGCGTTTCACTCGTCACGCTGGGATCATTCGGTTTCCCTGCAGGACAAGCGGATCGGTGTGATCGGTACGGGCTCGACCGGCGTGCAGATTACCGCGGAGCTCGGCGGCAGGGTGCGCCAGTTGAAGGTCTTTCAGCGCACCGCGCAGTGGATCTGCCCGACGCCGAACCTGCGTTACTCGGCGCTGACTCGGGCGGCGTTGCGCCGCTGGCCGAAGCTCAATGACCTCAGCTACCGCTTCTGGGAGTTGTACGTGCGGCACTTCTTCGGTCGCGCGCCGATTCGCCCAGGCTTCCAGCGCAGTCTGGTCACGTCCATGAGCCGATGGAACCTGCGGCTCTCGGTGCGCGACCCACAGTTGCGGGCCAAGCTCACTCCGAAGGATCAGCCCATGTGCAAGCGGTTGATCTTCGCTGGGCACTATTACCGTTCCGTCCGGCAGCCTGGAGTCGAGGTGACCACCGACTCGATCGATCACATCGAGCCGCGGGGCGTCGTGACCGCCGACGGCACCTTGCACGAACTTGACCTCCTTGTCTATGCCACCGGGTTTGACGCGCGGGCGTATGTACGGCCTATGGAGGTGATCGGTGAGGGCGGACTCACCCTCGACGAGGCTTGGGCCGACGGCCCCGTGGCGTACCGGTCGGTCGCGGTGCCGGGGTTCCCCAATCTGTTCATGCTGATGGGCCCGCATTCGCCGATCGGCAACCAATCGTTGGTGCCAATCGCCGAGGACCAGGCCGACTATGCGATTTGGTGGATCAAGCAGCTTCGTGACGGTGTCGTGCGCGCCGCCGCTCCGACCGAAGCGGCCACCAAGGAATACAACGAGAGCATGAAATCTGCCATGCCGCAGACGATCTGGGTTACCGGCTGCAACAGTTGGTACCTCGGCAAGGATGGCCTGCCCGAGCTGTTCCCCTGGACACCGGAAACCCACCACGAGCTCTTGCGCCAACCTGAAGTTACCGACTTCGACGTGCGGACCGCCTGATATGGGTGCCGCTGTCTAAAAGGGCGGTGGTTGGTTTCGTTCGGCGACGTAAACGGCGTTGAGTGCGCGTTCGGCGTTGATGCGGTGGATACGATCTTGTTCCCGTGTGCGGCGGCGCTTGGGCATCATCAACCCGCGTTCTTTGGGTGGTCGATCTATCGCTGGGGCAACGGGTAATTCGCCTGTGGGCACGCAAAGCGTGGGAAAGAGCAGGCGACTGCCCGGCCGGGTGGTGTAGGTGTGGCTGCTGGGGGTGGTCCAAATGACGGTGCCGTCGGGGCGTTGTTCGTCGCGCCAAGCCGTCCAAAAGGTTTTGAGCAGGTGATGCTTTCGGCACAGGCACTTGAGATTTGAGGGATGCGTCGGGCCGATCGGATGCGGAATCGTATGGTCGACGTCACAGTACTCAGCGGGGCGGTCGCAGTTGGGGAATCGGCAGGTTAGGTCGCGGCACCGCACGAACGCATCCAGCGCCGCCGACGGGCGGTAACCCGACTCCGGTGCGATGTCGTTGCCGGGATGACGCACCGGACGCAGCTGCGCGCCACCTCGGATCAGCTCGGCCAGCAGCGGCACGGGTACCGTGCCACCACTGGTGATCAATGCTGCAGGACGCCTGTTGGCTGACGCCGCGGGTGGCTCGGGTTCCGGGTCGGGGGCCAACGCCTCGCGCAGCGTTGTGCGCGAGGTGATGGGTCGTGATGGGATCTCGCCCGACATGTGCGGGTCGGGTTGGCCGTCGAGCACCGAGGCCTCGGCGACAACATGGATGACGACACCTGCTGCCCGCTCGTTGCCTTCGGCGCGCGCCGGGCAGTCAGGGTTGTCGCAGCCGCAGGTAAGCCGCGCGGCGCCGGCGGCCAGTGCACCCAACGCATCGGCGCGGCGCTGGGCCAGAGTGCGCGGGTCGTCATCGCAGACATCGTGGGCCAGCTGCAGCAGTCGCCGGTCCAGAACGGCCGCATCCGTCGAGTACAAGCGGCCCCACAGGCCTGCGGTACCGGACTCATCATCGGCCAGGTCGATCACCACGCCGCGGCTGCGCGCGGCAGCGCGAGTGCGCCGCAACGCCCCCGGGTCATAGCGATCCACCACCGCGTCGATAGCCTGTGCGGTCTTGTTCGCCGATAGTGGTCCGAATCGTGCTGCATCCTCGGCCAGCGTCACATCCACCAACCGCAGCGCCTCCGGGTCTTTGATCAGATCTGTGTGCCACACGATGTTCGCGGCCAACCGCGCGCTGATCGTGCCGTCGGCGAAAAGTGCCGCCACCCGGGGCAGCCGATCACGCAATGCCACACCGAGATACATCTGACCCGACGCCATGCCGTGGCTAATACTTTGAGCAGCGGCAACTTCGGCGGCCATCGCATCCCAGTTATCGCACGACCATTGGGCGTGGTCGGCAGGACCAACAGCGCGGCGGTGCACCAGTTCGGCAGTGGCCGCCAGCCGGCGTGCCGACGCGGCGGCCTCAGCGCGTGCCCACCCGGTGATTGCCGCAACCACGGTCGCATCATCGGCGCGTGCCAGCGCGTCAATATCCGGCAGATCGGAGTCGAACATACTTTCGATTATAAATGGGTGGACTGACGTCGGTGCCGCCGAAGCCATTGGCTGTGCACAAACATCCGACTGTGGATGAACGCCGAAATCCCAAGGCGCACTCATGCAAAAGGGGCAGCCTGGCGTGCGCAAGCCCTCCGCACGTCCGACGCCGGCAATCATCTCGGTATTTCGTCCATTTCGGTATTTCGTCAAGGTCGGCGGAATCGCCGAGAAGTGGATGCCGCTGCCACGGTTTACCAAACTCCAATGCCAATCGGGTACCGGCCCCTTTGACGGCGGATTGGTCGATATCGCCGATGGGGACCCTGGCGCCGAAGCGTTGCAGACCAGTGGCAGTAGCCAGGCCGATTCCGCAGGCCCCACCCGTGATGGCTCATAACGTGGCGGCCGGGGTCCCCGGAGTGGTAACCGAGGCCAGCCGCTGAGCCCTGCTGGGGTA
>JBEKNM010000339.1:0-5330 GCA_049522835.1 Mycobacterium sp. | reverse complement strand
TCCGTAGGCGCCCCAGGCCGCCAGCACCTTGCGGTCGGGATCGGACAGCAGCGGGAACGTCAGCCCCTCCGCGTCACGGAATTTGGCGAGCTTCGCCGGTGGGTCGGGGGAGATGCCGACCACATCGAGGCCGGCATCGTTGAGATCGTGCAGGTTGTCACGAAAAGCGCAGGCCTGTTTGGTGCACCCCGGCGTCGAGGCCGCCGGGTAGAAGTAGACAACGACCCGGCGCCCTCGATAATCGGCCAGCGGCACTTTGTTGCCGTCAGCGTCGGGCAGGCTGAAGGCGGGTGCGTTGTCGCCCGGCGCCAGTCGCGTGGTCTCGGTCAATGACACTCTCTTTCTGTTCACCGGGGCATCGGGATCAGTCCCAGCTGCTCTAGGGTAGTTCGTCAGGTGCACCAGGCGGACTTGCAGGTGGGCCTTGCAGGCTGACTTGCATGTTGACCGAAGCGGACTTGGAGGACAGAGACGTGGCGGAGCGCGATCCCGACACCATCAAGCAGGACATCGACGTCGCCCGCGACCAGCTGGCGGCCACCGTCGATTCACTTGCTGTGCGTGCTAATCCTCGCCGTCTTGCCGACGATCTCAAGGCCAAGGCGATCGCATTCGTGACAAAGCCCGCGGTGACCGTCTCCCTGGTGGGGATCGGATCGGTCGTGGTGATCGTGGTGGTCCGCAAAATCAGGAATCGCTGATTCGGCGCCTACCGGAACAGACAGACAGCTCTGTCTAGGCTCTGCTAGCGTCGGCGACATGGAGATCCTCGACCGGGAGGCCGCCACACCCGCTGTCGATCCGGTGCGATCGGCTTCGCCGGCCGATCGGCTGCTTGCGGTGGCAACAAAACTGTTTGCCGCGCATGGGATTCGAGCGGTCGGTATCGAACGGATTCTGCGGGAGTCCGGCTGCGCGAAGGCCAGCTTGTATGACCTGTACGGCTCCAAGGCAGCGTTGGTCGTCGCTTACCTGACGCAGCTGGATCGTGCCGATCGCAGGCGCTGGGAGCAGGCGGTCGAGACGCTGAGCTACCCAACCGAAAAGGCTTTGGCCTTCTTCGATCTGGCCATCGCTAACGGGCCCAAGTGCGACTTCCCCGGTTGCTTGTATGCCAACGTGGCCACGGAATTTCCTGGTGTGCGCTTCGAACCCATCGACGAGCACCGCCAGTGGGTGCGGTCATGCCTGACCGAGCTGATGAGATCCGCCGGCGCCGAGTGCCCGGATTCGACCGCCCGGGAAATCCAGCTGCTCTACGACGGCGCCTTGACCGGCTCCAAGCTCGAACAATCCATAGAGCCGATCCGGCTCGGCCGGCGCATTGCGGCTGACTTCATCGATCGCGCCCGCGCCCGGGGCTGATAGCAACCGGGCCATTCCGATCACCGCGATCCAATTTGGTGAGGCGGGCGATCTCTCACGTCGCTGCGCGCATAGACTTCCTGCCGCCTTGCTTTCGCGCAACCAAAGTCGCACAGTAATCAATCGGTGCCCGGCTTGAATCCTATGTGCTGCAGAGAATTTCGTCGAAGCATTAGCAACACCTCGGCCGGTCGCGACGGTCGGGACCCGGGCGGTAGCCGCAGCGGAACCTTGGTCGAGGATCTCCATCCCGCGATGCCCGCAGATCAGTCGAGTAGACAGAGCGGTCTGTCTGTGACAGCGTCGCGGTGGTGCCATGCCCGGCGGTGCGCGAGGCCGGTACCAGGCCCCGGCGAAAGGAAAACTACGGTGGCAACTGGCACAGTACGAATAGTTGACGGCCACAAGCGCTTTGGGGCTGGCAGCCATGCGCTGGCCAGCATCGACCTGACCATCGACGACGGCGACTTCCTGGCGATCCTGGGACGGAGCGGAAGCGGCAAGTCCACCTTGCTCCGGGTGATCGCCGGGCTCGAGAATCTCACGTCGGGAACCGTCGAATGGTCCACCGGTAACGGGGTGGCACGCCCGCACACCGGTGTCGTGTTCCAGCAGGCTCTGCTCATGCCATGGCTGACCGCCGGCGAAAACGTCCTGTTCGCCGGACGATTTTCCGCAAACCGGAAATCGTTCCAACCCGAATACGCCAAGGAACTGCTGCAGCGTTTCGACCTTGAGCGGGTGGCAGACCAATACCCCGATCAGCTGTCGGGCGGTCAGGCTCAGCGTGTTTCGATAATCCGCGCGGTAGCCACCGGGCCCCAGCTGCTGCTGCTCGACGAGCCGTTCGGTGCCCTGGACCCCGCCATCCGGGGTGATTTGCGGAGGTGGCTGGCCGACCTTGCTGCTGAACTCGCGATCACCGTCGTCCTGGTCACCCACGACGTCGACGAGGCCTTGGAGCTGGCCACCCGCATCGTTCTGCTCGGTCCTGACGGGCGGATTCGCCGGGAATGGCAACCCGCCGGCACCGCCGACGCGGGCAGCGGCAATGAGGAGCTGAGGCTGCAGATTCTGGACCATTACCGCGTGGCCGAACAATGAGCGGCCAGCTGCTCTCACGCCGGTCGCTGCTGGCCGGTACGGTCACGCTGGCCGCGGCGGGGGGTCTGGCCGGTATCGCCGACCTCGCGCACGCCGCGACCGTCGACCGCGCCAACACCAGCGGACAGCTTCGTATCGGGTACCTGCCGATCACCGACGCGGCACCGTTGCTGATCGCTCATGCGGCCGGGCTATACCAGCCGGGTGTGGTGAGTTCGGCAAAGCCGGTGTTGTTCCGCAGCTGGGCGTCGCTGGCCGAGGCGTTCATCACCCGCCAGGTCGACGCCGTGCACATGCTGATGCCGATGGCCATCCAGCTGCGGTTCTTTCTGGGTAGCGCAGTTCGGGTGCTCGGCTGGAACCACACCAACGGCTCGGCATTGACCGTCGCGCCGAACATCAACGATCTCGGACAGCTGGCCGGAACCCAAGTCGCGATACCGTTTTGGTGGTCGATTCACAACATCATCCTGCAAGAGCTGCTGCGCGCCCACGGCCTGGTGCCGGTGGTGCGCCAAAGTGCCTCGCGCAGCGCCCGCACCGTCGAGCTGATCGTGATGAGCCCGTCGGACATGGTGCCGGCGCTGGCCAACCGATCGATCGGCGGCTACGTGGTCGCCGATCCCTTCAACGCCATGGCACAGGTGCGCAAGATTGGCCGTATCCACACTTTTCTCGGCGACGTGTGGCGTGATCACGCCTGCTGTGTAGTTCTGGCTCACGAGGACCTCATCGAGAATCGGCCGCAGGCGGCCGCATCGCTGGTCAACTCGATTGTGCTTGCGCAGCAACGTATCAACGACAACCGGCCGGCGGCTGCGGCGGCGCTGTCGAGCGGGGCCTATCTGCCCCAGCCCTTGCCGGCTATCAAGACCGCACTCACCTATAACCCGAAGGACTATCACTTCACGCACCCGGACTGGCAGCCACAGCGCTTGGGTTACCAGCCATTCCCGTTCCCGAGCTTCACTCGTCGACTTGTGGAGGCGATGCACGACACCGTTGTCGACGGTGACCGACGATTCCTGAATCAGCTCGATCCGGCGACCGTGCACGCACAGTTGGTTGACGACAGCTTCGTACGGACCGCGCTGGCTGCCCACGGCGGCACCGAAAGCTTTGGCCTTCCTTCCGATCTGACCCGAGTCGAACAGGTACAGCCGTTATGACCACCAAAGGAATCAGCCCCGTCGACACTGCAACGCCGGACGAGGCTGTGACACCAGCGACCGCCTCCACACCCAAGTGGCGATTTCTGCGGCGCTGGTGGCCACCCGCTGTCGCGATCGGCGCGGCAGTTGCGGTTTGGTGGCTGGCCACTGCCGTTCTTGCCTCCCCACAATCTCTGTTGCGTCAGACCACACCCGGCCATGTGGCCAGATCGCTGGTCGAGCTCTACAACCGCGGAGTGCTGCTGGCCGACACCGAGGTCAGCCTGTGGCGACTGCTTGTCGGGTTGCTCGTGGCCGCCGTCATCGGAATTCCCGCCGGACTGCTCATCGGGTCGAACGACACCGCTGATCGCGCCACTCGTCCCGTTGTGCAGTTTCTGCGCATGATCTCACCGCTGTCATGGGCGCCAATATCTGTGGCGATCTTCGGAATCGGCAACGAGCCGGTCATTTTTCTTATTGCCGCGGCTGCGGTGTGGCCGATCCTGATCAACACCGCGGCCGGCGTGCACGCCGTCGATCCTGGCTACCTGCAGGTGGCCAGATCATTTGGCGCAACCCGAACCGAGCTGCTGACAGCCGTGGTGTTGCCCGCCATCCGCGGCCACCTGCAAACCGGCTTACGGGTCGCACTGGGAATCGCGTGGGTTGTCCTGGTGCCAGCCGAAATGCTCGGTGTGCGTTCCGGTCTGGGATACCAGATCCTCAACGCGCGCGACCAACTGGCCTATGGCCAGGTAGTCGCGCTGATCGTGGTCATCGGCGTCATCGGGTACGTACTGGATCTCGGTGCACGGCGAGCACTGTCAACGTCACGCAGAGACCGCTCAGCCGCGGCGTAGTACACCGTCAGGCCATGCCGGCACCGGCGCTGCTCTCGATGTGCACCGGGAGGTCATCGGCCCACGGCTGAGTGGTGACCATGTCGTCGACGTCGACATAGCCGCGCTCGAATTCGCCCGTCGCCGCGTCGACGAGCCGGTATTCCTGCCTCTGTTTCTGGATGGGCTGCGCATCGAGAATCACCACCCGTACCTCGCCGGGCTCGAACCCGCACCGGCGCTGTAGCGCCTCGATGAGGCATTCGTTGTGCATATGCCCGTCGCCGAAGTTCCATCCAAGAACCATCGCGCACAGAATCTCGCCTTCGCACAGGTTGTAGTCGTCCTCGTGGTAACCGGCCATCGCCCGGTGCACCAGCGTGAACAGTGCGCGCCCGTGGGTGTTCATCCCGCGGAACGCGAATGAGAGGTGGATTGGAACCAGGGTTCCCGCTTTGTTGCCGTACAACCGCTCGAGCTGCAGGTGATACATCGGGCCGAGCGCGCGAGCGCCGGTGCGGATCTTCTCGTCGGCCGACGGCTTGACGCACCACACCGTGGTGTCCCAATTGCCGGCGTAGTAGCGCATGCCCGGCAGGAAGGAGACCTTGCGGGGATACAGGTTGCCGATGACTACGGTTCCGGCGATGACCACGAACAGGATGGCAACCGGCAACGGGTTCGTGAGATCCGGCAATCCCAGGTTCGCGTGCGCGACGAACAGCCACAGCACCCCAAAGATCATGAAGACGTTCCACTCCAACGGCACGCCCATCGGGAAGGCCAGCAGGATGTTCAAGTGGAACACGATCATCACGGACGCGGCGATGGCCGTCAGCCAGCCACCGTGTGAGAAGAACAGCGCCAG
>JBEKNM010000338.1:0-5342 GCA_049522835.1 Mycobacterium sp. | reverse complement strand
GAGACATGCTTTCGAAGCCTCGCGTGCCGGCGATGATAGCGCCCGACGCTTTCTCGGTGGGCGAGACCGTGGCCATCACCAAGGGGGCGGTGGTGCTGCAAACCTCGATGTTCGAACTGATCCAGTACGCACCACAGACACCCAAAGTGCGCGCCATTCCATTGCTCATGGTGCCGCCGGTGATCAACAAGTACTACGTCATGGACATCGCCCCCGGGCGCAGCATGATCGAGTACTTTGTGCAGCAGGGTCAACAGGTGTTCGTCATTTCGTGGCGGAACCCGCAAGCCCGCCATCGTGATTGGGGCTTCGACGCCTACGGCGCGGCGATCATCGAGGCAATCGATGCGGTGCAGAAAATCACCGGGACCGACAGCGCCCACCTTCTCGCCACCTGCTCGGGCGGCATCCTCGCGGCGATGACCGCCGCCCATCTCGCCGATATCGGCGAAGGCGATCGGATCGCGGGCCTCAACTTGGCGGTGACCGTGCTCGACGAGACCCGGGCCGGCCTCGCGGCCGCGGCCATGAGCGAGCGCGCGGCGCAGGCGGCGATTCGAGTTTCGGGCCGCAAGGGCTACCTCGACGGGCGTGACATGGCGGAGATGTTCGCATGGCTACGGCCCACCGACCTGGTATGGAGGTACGTAGTGAACAACTATGTGCAGGGCCGCAAGCCGGCGCCGTTCGACGTGTTGTTCTGGAACGCCGACACCACTCGGATGGCCGCCGCCCTGCACCGCGACATGGTGCTGATGGGGCTGCACAACTCGCTGGTCACCCCCGGTGCTATCAGCATGCTCGGCAGTCCGGTCGACCTGGGCAAGATCACGTCCGACGCGTACGTCATCGGCGGCGTCGCCGACCACATATCCCCTTGGCAAGCGACTTACCGCAGCGCGCGCCTGCTCGGCAGCAAGGACAACCGCTACGTGCTGTCGACCAGTGGTCACATCGCGGCACTGGTCAACCCGCCCGGCAACCCGAAGGCGTCGTACCGGACTGGGCCCGTCGGCCCGGAAGGTCCAGAAGATCCCGAACAGTGGCTGGAGTCTGCGCAGAAGTTCGCTGACTCTTGGTGGCCGGACTACGTGCGTTGGCTCGTCGAGCGCAGCGGCCCGGAGGTCGATGCACCGAAAACGCTTGGCGGTGAAGACCTGCCGCCGCTTGGTCCGGCCCCGGGTAGCTACGTGATGGAGAAGTGAGCCATGCGCAACGCGCCACAGGCGAGCACCATCGGCGAGCAACGCTACGTCACCGCCGGCGGACAGCGGATCCGAGTGAACGTGCACCACGGAACCGGGGTGCCGCTGGTGCTGTGCAACGGCATCGGGGCCAGCCTGGAAGTGCTCGATCCGCTGGTGGAGTACTTGGATCAGTTTGATATCGGGGTCGTCAGATTCGACGTGCCCGGGACCGGGGGATCGCCCACATCCATTGCCCCCTATGGGTTTCCCTACCTCGCCTGGGTGCTGGGCCGGGTCCTGTCCAAGCTGGGTATCAGCGTGGTAGATGTGCTGGGGCTGTCCTGGGGCGGCGCGCTTGCGCAGCAGTTCGCCTTCCAGAATCCGCGCCGATGCCGGCGCCTGGTTCTGGTGGCGACGGGCACCGGCGCGCTCATGGTGCCTGCCCATCCGCGGGTGCTGGCGAAAATGCTTACCCCGCGCCGGTTCTCGGATCCCGATTACCTCGCGTCCATCGCTGGGGAGCTGTACGGCGGTACCGTCCGCGCTCACGGCGAGGACGTCGCGCAACTGTTCGTGCGGCAGTTGCACGCTGGATCGAAGATCGGCTACCTGCACCAGCTGCTCGCAGGTTCGGTCTGGACCAGCTTGTTCGCATTGCCTGTGGTGCGGCAGGAGACGTTGATCGTGGCTGGCACCGATGATCCGATCATCCCAGTGGTCAACGCGCACATCATGAACACGCTGCTGCCTCATTCGCTGCTTCATCTGCATACCGGCGGACACATCGACCTCGTCCAAAACGCCGACGAGCTCGCGCCCGTCATCGCGAGATTTCTGCTCGAGCCAGGGGAACGGCCATGAGCCATAACGACTTCGACACCTCGGACTTTTACTCGTACGAGTGCCTGCTCTCCGACGAGGAGCGCCAGCTGCTGCATGCGGTGCGCAAGTTCATGACGACCGATGTGGCACCTGTGCTCCTTGAGCACTGGTCACGCGCGACCTTTCCGACCGAGATCGTGCCTGGGATGCGCGAACTGGGCATCGCCGGCCTGCCCTACCACGGCTATGGCTGCGGCGGACGCCGTTACCTGCTCGACGGCATGATCGCGATGGAGCTCGCCCGCACGGACTGCTCGATTGCCACCTTCAACGGAGTCCACGGCGGACTGGCAATGGGGTCGATCTATCTGTGCGGCTCCGACGAGCAACGCGAGCGGTTCCTGCCCGCTATGGCGCGCTACGACAAGATCGGCTCGTTCGGGCTGACCGAGCCGGAGGTGGGTTCGGGTGCCTCGGGTGGGCTGCAGACGACAGCGCGGCGCGATGGCGACACCTGGATCCTCAACGGCCAAAAGAAGTGGATCGGCAACTCGACCTTCGGGGACCTGACGATCATTTGGGCCAAAGACGTCGACGACGGGCGGGTGAAAGGCTTTGTGGTAGAGAACTCCTTGCCGGGGTTCACCGTGGAGAAGCAAATGCATAAGATCGCGCTACGGATAGTCCAGAACGGCCTCATCACACTGGACGATGTGCGTGTCGCGGAGTCCGAGCGACTGCAGCGGGCGAACTCGTTCAAAGACACCGCCGAGGTGCTGCGGGTAACCCGCGCCGGAGTGGCGTGGATGGCGGTCGGTTGTGCGATGGGGGCGTATGAGAACGCGCTGGCCTACGCGTGCAGCCGACAGCAATTCGGTCGGCCGATCGGCGGATTCCAACTGGTCCAGGATCTGCTGGTGCGGATGCTCGGCAACGTCACATCCGCATACGGGCTGTGCGTGCGGCTGTCGCAACTTCAGGACGAGGGGCTGGCCGAGGACCGGCACTCCTCGTTGGCGAAGGCGTTTTGCACCGTGCGGATGCGCGAAACGGTGGGCTGGGCGCGCGAACTGCTCGGCGGCAATGGAATCTTGTTGGAGCACAACGTCGGCCGCTTCGTCGCCGACGCCGAGGCGATCTACTCATACGAAGGTACACGGGAGATGAACACGCTGATCGTCGGGCGCTCGTTGACCGGCCTCAGCGCGTTTGTCTAAAGTCCAAGTGGGTTTGACAATCGCAGCGCCGCTTTAGTTCATCCGTCTGAACATTTCGACGACCGGTGCGAGCTCGGCGGCGTTGGTGATCAGATCGACGTGTCCGCCGGAGTGAAGATGCAGAGTCGAATTGGGCAGCAGCCGATGCAGGATCCTGGCGTTAGACAGCGGGACGACGGGGTCGTCGAGTCCGGCGACGACCATCGTCCGCTGCCGGACCAGCGGCAACGCGAAGATGCTCGTCCACACCGAACCGGCGAGCAGCTGATGCAGGTATCCAACTCTGGAGCCGGACATCAACTGGCGGTCGAATAATCGCTTCACGACCGACGGGTCCGTGCGGACCGTCCCGCCGTAGAGGTCACCGGCGATCGAGGCCGCGTACTGGTGGTCTAGGAACCGGCGTGGTGTGAGCAGTTTGGCCAGCACACCCGCTTTTCCGGGCACCATGATGGCGCCGTTCCCGGTCGAGACCAGGATCAGTCGCCTGCAGTAGCGCGGGTTCTGAATTGCGAACTGCTGTGCGAGCGCGCCGCCCCACGACAATCCGAGGACATCGACGGCCCGGGTGTTGAGATCGAGCTTGTTCAGAAGTTGTCGCAGTACTGCGGCCAGGTATGGAAACCCGTACGGCAGTGGTGAATCCGGTGAACCGCCGCTGCCCGGCGCGTCGAACCGCACCACGGTGGTGTCCGGATCAAGGTGCTCCACTACCGGGTCCAACACTTCCAGGCTGGCGCCGATGCCATTGCACAACACCAGCGGTACCCCCGTCCCGGAGCGGACGTTGACACGGATCTGCTGTCCCAGCACCGGGATAAGCCGTTCCCTGCCGGCCCTATCGGACGGTGACGCGTTCATGAGCACAACACGATGACGTTGGCAATGAGCGCCGGGCGTTGGTTCCCCGCGATCTCATTAGTCATCTCGGACATCGATTCCGCGCCGAGGTCACCTGGTGCTTTCCCGCCTCCGTCCCAGACGGCTGCCGCACCATGTCGCAATCCATGCCTGGCAGGTTATACCTCGATCAGGCCACCGCCATCGGCTTCAGGGAACGAAGATCATCCTCATTATTGTCGCTGACCGACGAGAGTGAGAGCCGCGACCATGACCGCCGCTGGGGCACCGCGCCCCGAAATGACTGCTTGTCCCCGGAATACAAAGTGGTCGGGAATTAGTTGGTTGGGGACTGGGCGAAGACCAGCCAGGCTCGCTACGGTCTTGCCGAATCGAAATTCCGGTTGTCCAGCACGCCACCGCGTTGATAACCGCAGCAATTGGAATTCCAACCATTGGGGAGAAACTGCACGAGAAGGGATTTCCCGATGACCGGCAATCCGTCGTTCGATCTGTTCAGGCTGCCCGACGAGCACAACGAGTTGCGCGCGGTGTTGCGGGATCTGTGCGAGCAGGTGATCGCACCGCACGCCGCCGACGTCGATGAACATTCGCGTTACCCGGAGGAGGCGCTCAAGGCTCTCAGCGCGTCGGGGTTTTCCGCGATCCACGTGCCCGAGCAGTACGGCGGCCAGGGCGCGGATTCGGTGGCCACGTGCATCGTCGTCGAGGAGGTGGCGCGTGTTGATGCGTCGGCGTCGTTGATCCCGGGGGTGAACAAGCTGGGCACGATGGGTTTGATTTTGCGGGGATCGGATGAGCTGAAGAAGCAGGTGTTGCCGAGTCTTGCGTCGGGGGAGGCGATGGCCTCGTATGCTCTCTCAGAGCGCGAGGCCGGTGGTGACCCGGCCGCGATGCGCACCCGTGCGCGGCGCGACGGCGACGAATGGGTGCTTAACGGCGCCAAGTGCTGGATTACCGACGGCGGCAAGTCGACCTGGTACACGGTGATGGCGGTGACCGATCCGGATGAGGGCGCCAGCGGGATCTCGGCCTTCATGGTGCACAAGGATGACCCCGGGTTCAGCGTCGGGCCAAAGGAACGCAAGCTGGGTATCAAGGGCTCGCCGACGACCGAGTTGTATTTCGAGGACTGCCGCATTCCCGGCGATCGGATCATCGGCGAGCCGGGCACCGGGTTCAAGACTGCGCTCGCGACGCTGGATCACACCCGCCCGACCATTGGGGCGCAAGCCGTCGGAATCGCGCAGGGGGC
>JBEKNM010000337.1:0-5360 GCA_049522835.1 Mycobacterium sp. | reverse complement strand
TTCGCCGGCCTGGGCATACCGGCGGTCAACTTCGGGCCCGGTGACCCCAACCTGGCGCATCGGCGCGACGAACGCGTGCCGGTCGCCCAGATCACCGCCGCCGTTGCGATGCTGCGCGGCTACTTGAGCCGTTAGTAGCGGGTCGCTATCGGCCGCCGCACCGCTGTGCCTGCGTGGCGGCATCCGCGGCTGCAGCGCGCATTCCGATCACAGCCAGTTCGGCGGAGACCGCCGCCAGAGCGGCGGCGTCACCGTCGGCCAGCGCGCGGGCGTGACTGACCACAATTTTGGCTACGGGGCAGTCGATTTCGGCGGCCAGCGTTGTCACCGGGTCCACCGCACGGGTGTCACCCAATCGAACTGCGTCATGCCAAGCGCGCAGCGCCACCGCCGACTGCCCGGCACGCTGCGCCGTGCGGGCCGCCTCCCGGGCCGCCGTGATCGCGCCCGCGGCGTCCCGGGCGGTCAGCCTGCACCAGGCGCGCGCCAAACCGAGTTCCGGGGTGAACAGTGCCGACTTGGTTCCGTGCCGAGATTGTGCTCTGCTCAACGCTTTTGCCGCGGCAGCGGTGTGTCCTTGCTGGGCCAGCGCGGTGGCCAACAGCATCAGTGATAGCGGACCCCATGAGTAGCCGGTGCGTTCCAGGGTTGCCGCCGCGGGGCCGAGCAGCGCCGCCGCTTGACCGAATTCACCGTCGGCGATGAGCACGTGGGCCATTAGCACCTCGCCGATCGCGCGGCCTGGCTGCTGCAGTTCGGCGAAGTCGGTGAACTGCTGAGCGAGTTCGCGCGCTGCGTCGAGCCGACCCGCCATCAACAGGGCGGTGGTCTGGCCCAGCCCGATCGTGAAGCGCAGCAGCCCGGGATGCTCGGCGCCCAACGCGCGCTGTGCCAGCGGCTCGACGTCGTCGAAACGGCCCTGCCGCGCCGAGCATAGTGCGGCCGCGCTAGCCGCCCAGGCCACTGCCTGATCATCGGCTGACGGTGATGCCAGCACCTCGCGGGCCATCTGGATGGCATTCCCGACATTGCCCGCGTTCATCGCGAAGGTGGCGCTCAGCGCGTCCAGTGTGGTGCGCGGGCCTGCGTCGGGGATCCGACTGCGGATGGTCCGCAGGAAGGCGGTGGCTCGCTCCGGCTCGCTGAGCATCCAGAACTGATTGGCCGCCCGCAGCAGCGTCCAGGCCATCAGCTCCGGTTCGGACAACGCGCCGGGGTCGACCGCCGACAGCACCGCGTCCGCCTCCCGGCCACGGCCCTGCCACGCCAGCGCGTGTGCCAGCGGCAGTCGCGCCGCGAGGTCGCCGGAGCGCTGCAGAGCCGAGCGGGCCAGTCGCTCGCCGAGCATCAGGTCGCCCAGTCGCAACGCCTGCTGCGCGGCGGCGACGACCTCGCCGACGGGCTGCGGGGCGTCGCTGTCCAGTGCCAGGGACGCTAGCCGCAGCCGGTCGCTGAGGTGGTCAGACCGGTGCTGCGAAAGCAGCGTGACCAACTCGGTGCGGCGTCGTCGCGAGCCGTCGTCGCCGAGTGCGGCACGCGCTCGTCCGGCGAACAGCGGGTGCGCTGTGTACACCACCGTGTCGTCCGCGCGTTCACCGCGTACCCGGGTTTCCGCAGCGCCCCACTCCTCCGCCTCGCTGACCGCGCCGTCGCCCGCGAGGGCGGTGAGGTCGGCGAGCGACAACGGCTCCTCGACGGCGAGATAGTCCAGCACCGCGCGCGCTGCCGCGGGTAGCTCGGCGATGAATTCGTCGACCTCCGCTGGTTCGGATGGCTTTGTCGCCGCGCCGGGCGCCTCGATGTCGATCCGAGTCAGCAGGCCGTCCGTCCACAGCGCCGCGACGGCCTCGGGTGCGGCTCCTACGTCCGGGCCGCGAGCGGTAACAATCATCCGGGCTGTGCCGGCCAGAGCTAATTGGTACACCAGCGTGGCCGACAGGATGTCCAGGTCGTGGGCGTCGTCGACGACGAGCAGCAGATTGCCCTGCTGATCGTCACTGCCCAGCGATGCTCGGGCCGCCCGCAGTAGCGCGGCCGGCTTTCCGATGTCGGCAATATCCACCAGATGGCTGAAGGCCCCGAATGGGACGACACGCTCGGTCGGGGTGCCGGTGACCCAGCGGATGAGTGTGGTCGGGTGTCGTTGGCAGAAGTTTTCGGCGGCCAATCGGGCCAACGTGGATTTGCCGCCGCCGTCGGGCCCGAGTACGACGGCCCCAGGCCGTGCTCGGTCATCCAGGGCAACGTCCAGCTCCGCCAAGGCGGCCGCATGCTGGGGGACTTTCCATCGAACCGGCACCGAAGGATTTTAGTGCGCGCATGCTTGCCGTAGTGCGATGGCCCATATGTGGTCGGGTCCGGCGGGCTTGGTCTACCTTTGGCGGGTATGCGCCCGGAACGCGAATTATCACGCGAATGGGCGGTTTGTGTGTACTGCGCGTCCGGGCCGACCCACCCCGAATTGCTTGAGCTCGCCACCGAACTCGGCGAGGCGATCGCCGAGCGCGGCTGGATCCTGGTGTGGGGTGGTGGTCGCGTTTCGGCAATGGGTGCGGTGGCAAGCGCGGCCAGGGCACGCGGTGGCCGGACGGTCGGCGTGATCCCCCAAAAGTTGATGCGCCGCGAGATTGCCGACACCAACGCCGACGAGCTGATCGTCAGCGACACGATGCGCGACCGTAAGCAGCTCATGGAAGACCGCTCCGACGCGTTCATCGTGCTCCCCGGTGGTGTGGGCACCCTGGACGAGCTATTTGACGCGTGGACCGCGGGCTATCTGGGTATGCACGACAAACCCATCGTCATGCTGGACCCCTGGGGGCATTACGAAGGCCTGTGGGTCTGGGTGAACGGATTGCTCAACAGCGGTTATATCTCGCAGGCGGCCATGGATCGGCTGGTGCTGGTCGATAAGGTGGGTGCCGCAGTAGAGGCGTGCGCCCCGGCCTGAGGTCGGCGGGCTCAGGTCGGCGAGCAAAGTGCTGAGGGGAATCGAGAGGGATCAAGTGTCCGATCACGACGGTAGAGCGCGCGCAGCGGTCGGTCTGACCGACATTGCATCGCGGGCGCCGCGCGTACTGCTCGACCTGCCTGTGATGTTGCGAGGAGCGCTGACCGGGCTGGCTCGGCCGAACTCCAAGAAGTCAATCGGCACGGTATTCCAGGAGCGTGCTGCTCGCTACGGTGACCGGGTTTTCCTGAGGTTCGGCGACCAGCAACTGACCTACCGCGACGCCAACGGGACCGCCAACCGGTATGCCGCGGTGCTGGCCGCGCGCGGTGTCGGCCGTGGCGACGTCGTCGCCATCATGCTGCGCAACTCACCCAACGCCGTGTTGGCGATGCTGGCCGTGGTCAAGTGCGGTGCCGTCGCCGCCATGCTCAACTACCACCAGCGCGGCGAAGTGCTGGCGCACAGCCTCGGCCTGCTGGACGCCAAGGTCTTAATCGCGGAGACCGACCTGGTCAGTGCGGTGGCTGAGTGTGGCGGCTGCGGTGACAGCGAGACGCTGACCATCGAAGACCTCGAGCGGTTCGCCGTGAGCGCTCCCGCGACCAACCCGGCGTCGGCATCGGCAGTGCAGGCCAGAGACACCGCGTTCTACATCTTCACCTCAGGCACTACCGGATTCCCCAAGGCCAGCGTGATGACGCACCGGCGGTGGCTGGCAGCGCTCGCGGCGTTCGGCGGGCTGGGGTTGCGGCTCAAGGGCTCCGACACCCTGTACAGCTGCCTGCCGCTCTACCACAACAACGCGCTGACGGTGGCGTTGTCATCGGTGATCAATTCCGGGGCGACGCTGGCGCTCGGCAAGTCGTTTTCGGCGTCGAAGTTCTGGGACGAGGTGATTGCCTACCGGGCCACGGCGTTCATCTACATCGGCGAGATCTGCCGGTACCTGCTCAACCAGCCGCCCAAGCCGACCGACCGGGCGCACAAGGTGCGCTTGATCGCCGGCAACGGGCTGCGCCCCGAGATCTGGGACGAGTTCACCAAACGATTCGGTATCGCGCGGGTCTGTGAGTTCTATGCCTCCAGCGAGGGCAACACCGCGTTCATCAATATCTTCAACGTGCCCAGGACAACGGGCATCGCGCCGATGTCGTTGGCCTACGTCGAATACGACCCCGACACCGGCGCCCCGCTGCGTGACGAGAGCGGACGGGTGCACCGGGTGCCCGCCGGCGAGCCCGGCCTGTTGCTTAGCCCGGTTAACAGGCTGCAGCCGTTCGACGGCTACACCGACCCGGAATCGAGCGAAAAGAAGTTGGTGCGCAACGCTTTCCGTGAGGGCGATTGCTGGTTCAATTCGGGCGATGTGATGAGCCCGCAGGGCATGCGTCATGCCGCGTTCGTCGACCGGCTCGGCGACACCTTCCGCTGGAAGGGCGAGAACGTCGCCACCACTCAGGTCGAAGCGGCGCTGGGGTCCGACGAGGCCATCGCGGAATGCACCGTGTTCGGCGTCGAGGTTCCACACACCGGGGGCCGCGCCGGGATGGCTGCGGTCAAGTTGCGCGACGGCGCCGAGTTCGACGGCCAGTCCCTGGCCCGCGCGGTGTACGGCCAGCTCCCCGGCTATGCGCTGCCGCTGTTTGTACGGGTGGTGACGTCGATAGCGCAAACCACGACGTTCAAGAGCCGCAAGGTGGAGCTGCGCCACGAGGGCTACGGCCCCGACGTGAAAGATCCGCTCTACGTGCTGGCCGGCCGCGACGAAGGCTACGTGCCGTACTACGACGAATACCCCGACGAGGTCGCGTCCGGGAAGCGACCGCAGGGCTGAAGGCCCGATCAACAGGGCGGTGGCTCGTCGAAGCGCGCCGCACCTCATTTGTCCCTAAGTACCGTCTACATCTTCTGAAACGGGTGACCCAGATAGTGATGTCATCGGTTTCTCGACTTTGAACGCTCGGGCGAAGCGAACCTCCAAAAGCTCGGTGAGGTCGCCCGCGGCGTGACGGTCTTCGATAGCCGCCCGAAATCGGGCCGCTGTATCTGCGACGTCACCGCTCAGCGAGTAGATCGCCAGAAATCCCGGCTCGCCAGGTTCCGTGCTTCGATAGAGCGTCGCTGCGTCGACGCCGTCCACGGCGAGAGCATTACGAAACTGGACCTGCTCGTACCAGGTCAAGAACTCCTCAACGCGCTGCTCATCGCGACAACTGGTGAGAGCAACGAAGATGCCACCGCCATCGGTCATTCGCTCTGCTCCCGTCGCTTCCAACAAATCTCGGACTCACCTGGAAAATCCAGTTTGTCATTTGGTGAACCTCCGATCTGGTGCGGTGCGGGACCACCTGTCTCAACCGCGATGACGCGCCGCGACCTCGTTCACGGTCACGGTCACGGAACAACG
>JBEKNM010000336.1:0-5371 GCA_049522835.1 Mycobacterium sp. | reverse complement strand
CGACGGGCACAATCGTTGGCTCAGCGGCCCTATCCGATCAGGGAATGAGATAGAGATTCGGGGTCGCGGTCGTGAAGCGCAGGGAGGCCAGCGTCTCCGAACGCAACGCGTGTGGCGGTTGCCCGATGCCGGCCCGCCGCCACGGTCCCCGCCGGATGCAGGTCCCGCTCCGGTTCCCAGGGGTCCGGCTCGGCCGGGTGGTCGACGACCATCCCACCTTCGTCGATCCCGAATCGTTCGTGCAGCCGGGCCAGCCATTTGGGGGCCCACCAGTTCCACCTGCCCAACACTCGCATGAAGGCCGGTACCAGCACCAACCGCACCAGTGTGGCGTCGACCACCACCGCCAGCGTCAGACCAACGCCGAACATCCGCATGAACTGCACGTGAGCGGCGATCAGTGCCGCGAATGAAATCGACATCACCAGTGCGGCAGCGGTAATCACCCGCGCAGTGCGAGCCACGCCCAGTGCGACACTCTCGTCATTGTTGGCACCCGTATCTGATGTCGCCGGCCGCGCGGCTCTGGAACGCACCCAGTACTCGCGGATCCGCGACATCAGGAAGACCTCGTAGTCCATCGACAGCCCAAAGGCGATGCAGAACAACAACACCGGCAAATTTGCCACTAGCGTCCCGGTCGGCGTGGTTCCGAGCGCGCCAAGATGGCCATCCTGGAAGATCCACACCAGCGCGCCGAAAGCGGCGGTCAGTGACAACACGTTGAGCACCAACGCCTTCAGGGGCAGCACCACGCTGCCGGTGAGCAGGAACAGCAGCACGAAGGTGATGACGGCGATCAGACCAAGCACCGACGGCAGTCGCGATGTGATGGCCTCCACGCTGTCGCGGTTGATCTGCGCAGTACCGGTCATTTCGACCGACCTGCCGGCCGGCCCGGGTACTGCGTGCAGCCGATCGAGCTGAGTCGCCGAGCTATCGGAGAACAGCGGCGCGGTACTGCTGACGGTGAGAAACGCACTACCCTGTGCGACCCCGGTAGCAGCCGAGGACGGCCCCACCTGGTTCCCGCCGATGAACGTGCCGCTGGGGGCGGACACCGCCGACACGTCCGGTACACGCGACAGATCGGCGGCATAGCGGTCCAGGTCATAGGGGGTCAGGCCGTGGGCATCGGGGACTACGGCCGTCACAGCGTTCGCGGAGTTGTCGCCGAAGTCGTTGCGCAACTGGTCGCCGAGCTGATGCGCCGAGGCCGAGTGAGGCAACACACGGTCATCGGGCATGCCCCACCTGACGCCGAGGAACGGGGCACCCAACAGCACCAGCAGCGTAACGACGGCCAGTCCGATCGGAACCGCGCGGCGCATCACGAACTTGGCTGACCGGTACCAAAACAGTTGCTCGACGGGGCGCGGGACGGGTTCGGGCCGACGCGACAGCCGGCGAACCAGCCGGCGTACGTCCAGCGAATCGAGCCGGGAGCCTAACAGGACGATGACCGCCGGCGTCACCACGACCGCGGCCACCGCTGCGAATGCGACCGTGGCGATACCGCCATAGGCGAACGACTTCAGGAAGTACATCGGGAACAGGACCATCGCGGCCATCGACAGCGCGACCGTGGTCGCGGAGAACAACACTGTGCGTCCGGCGGTGGCCATGGTTCGGATCAACGCCTCGTCGCGGCCGGCGCCGGTGGCCAACTCGTCGCGGTAGCGACTGATGATCAACAGCGTGTAGTCGATCGCCAGTGCCAGGCCCATCGCAGTACTCAGGTTGAGCGCGAAAATCGACACGTCGGTGCTGAAGGTGATGGCGCGCAGCACCGCCATCGAGCCCGCGATCGCCAGGAGGCCCACGGCCATCGGCAGTGCTGCAGCCAGTAGCCCGCCGAACACCCAGACCAAAACAACGAGGCTCAGCGGGATGGCGATCGACTCCATCAGCAGCAGGTCGCGCTCATTTTGGTGGTTGATTTGCGCATAGACCATCGCCATCCCGCCCGCGCGGACAGTGACGCCTTGATGGTCATGGACAACTTCGTCAGACAACGTCTGGGCGTACTTCTGGGCGTTGTTCTCGCCGCCGGTGATTCCCGCGACGATCAAACCGGAGGTGCCGTCCTTGCTGATCAGCGCGGTCGCGGCCGCGGGCGGCGCGGTCCACGCCGACGTCACACTGGCGACATGGGGAGATTGGGTCAGGTGATCGACGATGTTGGTGGCCACTGCGCGGGCCGGCGCGCTGGTGGCACCTGTCGGCGCGCTGACGGTGATCAGCAGCTGCATGTCGCCCTGGCCGAACTTGGCGCTCAGCAGCTGTGTCGCCTTGGCCGATTGCGAGCCCGGGTCCTGGAAACCACCTGCCGACAGGCTTTTGGCGACCGGGATGCCGAAAATGGCGGCTCCGACCGTCACCAGGATCGCTATCGCGACGATCCGCCGCGGTGCGGCGATGGCCAGTCGGGCGATTCGTTGCAGCACGTCGTTCCTTCGTTGTATTCGTCGTAACTTGGCACCAAACACTGGCGGCGCCAGCTGCCTCCCCCGACATGAATACGACGAGGGTCGCCGAAACGTTCAGATATGAGCGCGGGCACTAAGCCAGTGCCACCGCCTCAGGGGCATCGGCGCCACCGACAACAAACTCACACAGGCTCACACCAAAGCCGATCGCCACAATCCCGGCAGCCCCGACGCCGCCTGATCAAGCGCCACCTCGTTCCGCAGTGTCTGCCTTCCCGATCGGCTGAGTAAAGGGCGTCTTCGACGCCACTACGTGATGGCTTCGCCACCCTTGACATATCCGATCGTCAGCGCAGGATCGCCAGGCATTAGGAAGTAATGGGAATGCCGCTGTTTCGCACCGTGATGTGACGACAGTTCTGGCGACAACGATGACGACAGTCTTCGAATCCAGCGCATTCCGGCCGCAGCCGGAGCATCTCACGCGATTTCTGTTGACTCGGTGGCCTCGCCAGTGACCCCGTCGAGCGTGGAAAACACGGTGTCGACGAGCTGGGTCAGCGATCCGCGACCATGGCGATCAATCCACCGGGAGAACGCAAGATCAAGAAGTGTCTGCGCGGTGGCCGCGGCAACCTCGTCGACGTCTGCGGGTTTGCGCCGGCCACCGCGTTTCGCGAGAACGCCTGCCAGCTGGCGACGGAACCGGTGCCGCAGCGCTGGATGACGAGGTGACCGCCGGCGGCGGCCGTCCAGTAGCCGGCTACTCGGTCCCCCATGGCCGCCCCTATGATGCCGCGTACGTGACAACGAAAGCATCCCGAACAGTCAACGACAATTCCTGGCAAAATCGGCGAACAACGATCAGGAGAGGGTGTCGATAGACTGCCGGGGGAGCAGCGCGTTCATCTCGTACAAGGGTGAGTTGGGCAAGAGCCTGCGGGCGATGGCGCTGCTGGGGCAAGCTGTTGCACCACCCCAGGGAACATCAGGTACACGACCAGCCCGACCACAACGCATGCGATGACTGCACGAAGCAGTCGTCTCCATAACCGCCAGGCAAACCACGCCGCTATCAACGCACCAACCCCGGTCGTCGAAACGGTTGCGAAATGCCTCGTCAGATCCAAGATGCCCATCGGTAGACATCTTGCCGCCAAACGCTGATACTGCGACGGATCGCGCGATCACGTGTCGCCTGAAGCGATCATGTCCGGCGGGCATCAGCTACGTGCCGGTAAGCAAGAGGCCGAGCAAACGGCCAAATATCAGTGACGGAAGACCACCCACCTCATCGCGCAATACATGTACACCGCTTCACAAATACCTGCGACCAATCGCGACAGCTGGTATTGCACTCCAATCGCCGCCAACACAGTGGTCGCCCCAAGGATGAAAGCCAGGTAGTTGACGACGACAACCACGACGTAGACCGTGACCTGTGGTCCGACCGGCGCGTGGGACTGAAAATTGAAGGTGCGGTTGAGCACGTAGCTGAGCGTGAAGGCGCACACGTAAGCGGCTGTGACGGCGATCGGGACCGGAAGGCCGAGCCCGCTGTGCAGGCCAGTGAGGATCATCAGATCGACGCCGAAGGTGAGGCCGTTGATCAGGCAGAAGCCAAGAAATGTCGGTGCAACGACTGATCTGAGCCCGAACGGAAGCCGAACGACGACCGCCTCACACAACTTATGGAATCGGTCGACCGGGCGTGATTGGCTGGCCCGCAATTCGCCTTGCACACGGGTACGGTCCCATGACCGGGTATCCACCATATGATCAGTTGGCCAACTTCCCGCGCAGCTTAACTGCGCAACTCATCGGGGCACATGCAGGGCGAGGTAGTAATCGTGCTGTCGGGTGCGGTCAACGGTATGTTCGATCACCGTCGCGTCGTTAGCAGAGTCGAACTCCACCCAGCGCTCGGTGCGCTGGCGCTCAAATTCAGTCCAGGACGCCACGGTGAACCTCTCGAGGAACATGTCGGGTTGTCCGACACTGTGATACAGCCGCCAACTGTGGCCGCCCGTTCGCAGCCGTGATCGTCTGACCGCGCTCATCGCCTTGATGAAGTTTTCGAGGTTCTCGGCCGGCACTCGGTAGCGGACGGTTACCAGCACCGGTCCATCGTCAGGACATGGTTCGAACATGAGCGTCGGTGTCGGCCAGGCAGCCGAAACGTCGACGTCCAGCATCCCGGTGGAGGGGCGCAACGGAAGCGCGACCACGCTAAGGGCGACAGCGCCCAGCACCGCCGCCGAGCAAAGCATCGCCATGTCAAGTCCGGCCCGCGTGGCAATGGCACCCCAGACATAGGAGCCGATTGCCTGAGATCCCGTGGCGACCAGCAGATACACCGACAACCCACGGGCCCGAACCCATCGCGGCAACGACAGCTGGGCTGCTGCGTTCAACGTCGTCGACGTGATCAGCCACGCCATCCCCGACAACACCAAGATAGGAATCGCCGCAGCGAACGGCAGCCAGATCACCGCCGGCGGCGCCACACCGTACACGGCGGCCGACGCTCCCAGCAGCACGCTGTCTGAGACCCTCCGGCGCAAGGGTGCGGTTACCACGACAGCGAGCACCCCACCAAAACCGATGGCACCCAGCGCGACACCGTAGCCACTGGCTGCGACATGCCATCTGTGGGCGGCGACCACCGGCAACAGAGCCATCACGGCCGAGGCGGGAAACAGGAAAAGCGCTGCGCGCAACAAGATCCGGCGGAAATTTGGACCGTTATTAACGAAGAGCAGTCCGGTGATGATGGCCTGGCCGAAGTGTTCTCGTTCGATTGGCGCGTTTTGCTTGGGTCGTTTCCACGCCAGCAGGGCAACGATTATTCCCGCGAACGATATTGCGTTGAGCGCGAAGACTGCTGCGGGGCCGGACAATGCCACGACAACGCCACCGATTGCCGGTCCAATCGCTCGGGC
>JBEKNM010000335.1:0-7708 GCA_049522835.1 Mycobacterium sp. | reverse complement strand
TCTCCAACTTGTCGACCCGCCCGCCGTGCAGCGCGGTCATGCGTCGTTGCCCCTCGGATTCCGAACTCGCCAGTTGCGCCGTGGCTTTGGCGATCTGCTCCTCGGTGAGATCGGCGAGCAGCTCGTTGGCGACCGCCCAAGCCGCAGCCGAAGTGTCACGGCTGATGGTGTGCAGGCGAATGCCGAATCGGACGTTGCGGCCGCGGGCGGCGGACTCCTCCCGCACCCGGTCGATCTTGGCGGCTGCCGCCTGCGGCGGCTCGCCCCAGGTGAGGTAGACGTCGGCGAACTCGGCCGCGATCGGCAGCGCCGCCGCTGAGGAGCCACCGAAGTAGATTTGCGGCAACGGATCCGGCGGCGCTGACACCCGGGCATCGGCGACGGTGTAGTACTTGCCGGTGAAATCCACCGAGTCCTGAGCCCACACCGACGTCACGATCTGCAGGAACTCAGCGGTCCGCGCGTAGCGCTCGTCGTGGGTGAGCCAGTCGCCGAAACGGCGTTGCTCAGCGTCATCGCCGCCACTGACGACGTTGAGCAGCACCCTGCCTTCGGAGAAGCGCTGCAGCGTCGCGGTCTGCTGCGCGGCCAGGGTCGGAGGCACGAGTCCGGGACGGAAGGCGACCAGAAACTTCAGCTTCTCGGTCTCGGCCAGCAATGCGGCGGTGGTCAGCCACGCGTCTTCGCACCAGGTCCCCGTCGGGGTCAGCACACCCTCAAAGCCGAGTCGATCGGCGGCGCGAGCCACCTCGGCCAGATAGCGCCGGCTCGGCGCGCGGAATCCGTGCGGAATGGCGCGGTTGGACGATGCGTGCGACCCGCCGACGATCGAGCGGCTGTCACCGGTGGTGGGCAAAAACCAGAAAAATCTGGGGAACATGTCTGGATTACGAGCCTTCCTTGGGGGTGATGAGTGCCTGCAGGGCGGTGACGTCGGCTTGCAGCGCAGCGACGGCGTCGACCAGGGTGAGGTTTTGTCCTGCGGAGTTCTGGCCAAGCTGGGGCCAGCCGGTACCGGTCGGGGTTGGTGAGCCCGGGAGTGCCGTCACGTTGCCGGGGTTGTTGGTGAGGATTCCCACCACCTGCTGATATGTCCAGAGCACCATGTTGTAGATATCCTGCTGCTGTTGCTCGGTAAGCATGCTGAATGGTCCTTCCGGTTGAATTCCGAGTAGTGCTTGGAGATCTGAGAGTTCACCGATGAATGCGTTGCAGTCGACGTCGAGCCCGGCGACGAGTGCTTGGTCGGTGAACTGCCAGATGACTGGCGTCGCGCCGCCGTACCCGTCCCAGCCTTCGCCGTCGTCGCCGCCGTCCTCCGTGTAAATCGTCGAGGCGGCGCCGCTTCCGCCCGGATAGGCCGACGACACCAGACCGGGAACGCCGGAGATATCCGGGCTGTCGATGTCCTCCCAGTACCACTCCGGGATGTAAGAAAGCGCGACGTGCAAACCAGCAGCCTGGAATGCCGACAGCACCGCCTGGAAGTTGTCGAAGTCGCCGCTGTCGTCCTCGAAGTCGAACATCACCGGCACATCAGCCCCATCGAGTGCAGCGGCGCAGGTCTGCGCCTGCGCGGCCGGGTCGCTGGTATCGACGTAGTGATAGGCGACGACCAAAAGCCCGATCGCCGACGCGGTCTGATAGATGGTCGCCCAGGTGGGGTCGATGAAGTCGGAGCCCATACTGGATTTCGCCTCAACCCAGGAGAACCCTTCACCGGGCAGCGCGCTGACGAACGCGGCTGCGGCGGCCAGGTCAGGGTTGTCTTCGCCGCCGAAGTTGTTGTTGCTGATGTCGGGGCCGAACAGGGTCACGGGTGAACCTCCGATCGATGGTCCGGGCGGATACCACCACTCCGTTGTACTGGTTTTCGATGAACTCGGTTTTGTGCGACATGACCGATGCGCTCACGCCGCCGCGGCGCGCGCGAGACATGATGGCCGCATGACCACCGAGATCCGTGTTCTCGACAGCGAAGACGACCTCATCGCCGCGATCAACGTGTTTCGCGTCGCCATGATCGGGTTCCCGCCGCTGTCGAACCTGTCACCCGGTCAGATCACCAAGATGCTGGAACCCGGCCGTACGGTCGGAGCATTCGTCGAAGGACAACTCGTCGGCACCGCTGACGCCGCCACCAGCGGACTGACGCTCCCCGGCGAAGCGATCGTGGGCCACGCCGCTGTGACTCACATCGGGGTGCTGCCGTCGTTCACCCGAAAAGGTATCGCCACCGAACTGATGAATCACCAATTGCACGACATCGCCGCACGAGGCGAGGCGGTCGCAACGTTGCGGGCGTCGGAGGCGACGATCTATGAGCGGTACGGCTACGGGGTAGCAAGTTCGTCGCAAAGCGTTGGGGTGCAGACGGCACGAGCGGCGCTACGTCACGATGTCGGGACCGGCGGTCCGGTGCGCTTGCTCGAAGCGGCCGAAGCATGGGATGTGCTGCCCCGGATCTACGCCGCGAATCGTCCATCCCGTCCGGGAACCATCGACCGCCCGTCGCTGTGGTGGCAGAGCCTGAGGCTGCGCACAGAATCGTCACCTGGGGCTTCCTATATCGCGGTACACGGCGAACCGGGAGCCGAGTCGGGTTTCGCCCGCTACCGCCCCATCGACACCGAGACCTGGTTCGTCAGCGATCAGCGCACCATCGCGGTCGAGGATTTCTTCGCGCCTACGACCGAGGCCTATCTGGGGCTGCTGCGGTTCCTGCTCGGGCTCGATCTCATTGACCGCGTGATGTTCTGGATGCTGCCCGTCGACGATCCGCTGCCCTGGCTGCTGGTGGATCGACGGGCCGCGCGGGTGACGGCAGTGCATGACGAAACGTGGCTCCGCATCGTCGATGCCGACAAGGCGCTGGCAGCACGCCGATATGTTGGCGACGGCGCCGTCACCATCGCTGTCAATGACCCACTGGTGCCGAATAATTCAGCCACCTTCAGCATTGCCGGCGATGGCGCCGAACCGACCGACCGGCGCCCCCAACTTCACGTCGGCATTGCGGGCCTGGGCGCTGTTCTGCTCGGTGGCACGACCTGGCGGAGCCTGCAGGCGGCCGGACTGGTCCGGGCCGACGATCCGGCGTCGCTTGCCGTAGCCGATCGGCTATTCGCGGTTCCCGACGCACCGTATGCCGGGTTCTTCTTCTAAAGCGTGTCGGCGACGCTGCGCCGGGAATCTACACTGGTCGGGTGCGTGTCGCCCTCTGCGCCGACGAGCCCTATCCGGTGCATACCACCGTGCGCGACTGGCTCGAGGAACACGGCCACGCAGTCGTCCCCTTCGGGTCCGTCGCCGCAGGCTCGGAGACGGCATGGGCGCTGGCCGCGGAAGTGGCCGCCGAAGCTGTCGCGCGCGGCGACTGCGATCAAGGTGTGTTCTTCTGCTGGACCGGCACCGGTATCAGCATCGCGGCGAACAAGGTTTCTGGGATCCGCGCCGCGCTGTGCTCCGATCCGGGGCAAGCAGAGGGTGCCCGAGTGTGGAACCACGCCAACGTGTTGTGCCTCTCCAACCGCACACTCGCCGACGATCTCGCCAAGGAGATCCTGACCGCGTGGTTCGGCACCGAACCCGGCGAGCGAGGCAGCGCGGGCGTGGCCGACCTCGCCGCTGTCGAGGCCCGTCACCGGCGTTAGCGGTTACCCACCGGTGTCGCATCGGCGTCGGCCTGTCGCGCCGCGCGGGTTGAGCGTCGGTACACCACTGCCAGCCCGCCTTTGGCGGGTGCAGTCGCGATTCCGCGTGAGTGACGCCGCTCCGCCGGGCGGTCGGTGGCGGCGAACTCGAACTCGCGCAGCAGAGTTCGCAGCGTCACATTCATCTCCATGTTCGCAAACGCGGCCCCGATGCAGCGGCGGACACCGCCGCCGAACGGGATCCACGTGTAGTTATCCGGCGGGCGGTGCAGGAAGCGGTCCGGATTGAACGTCGCGGCGTCAACGAAATTTGCCTCTGAGCCATGCACAAGCGCCGCGCTGACCACGACCGCGTGGTGCGCGGGAATCACCCACGGGCCCAGCCGAATCCGCGTGCGCGTCATCCGGGTGGTTCCTTCTACCACCGGCCTGGTGCGCTGCACCTCCCAGATGGTGGCCTGACGCAATTGCGACCCTCCGGCATCGGCCTCGGCAACCAGCCGCGACAGCAGCCGCGGGTGACGCCGGATCCGTTCCACCGCCCAGGCCAGCGTCGTGGCCGTCGTCTCGTGCCCGGCGGCCAGCAAGGTCAACAACTCGTCGCCCACATGCTCATCGGAGATGGGCGAGCCGTCCTCGTAGCGCGCCGCAAGCAGCAGCGCCAGCACGTCGTTACGCTGCTCAACCGCGGCGTCGGCGCGTGCCTCCCGGATCAGCGAGGCGATGATGTCGTTATAGTGGTTCCGGTATCGCGCTACCCGGCCCCACGGGCTCCACGGCCCCAGGTCGCGACGCAGCCCCGGAGGCAGGACTGCCATCCGGGATGCTAACGGCACCCACTGCGGGAGCAGTTCAGCTAGCTGGTTCAGCGCCGAACCCTGCGCTCCGAACACCGTGCGCAGAATGGCGTTCAGCGTGATGCACATCATCGACTGCAAGGTTGCAAACTCACGGCCCTGCGGCCAGCCGGCGGTCTCGCGGAGCACTTCTTCTTCGACGATTGTTTCGTAACCGGCCATTCTGCGACCGTGAAACGGCGGTACCAGGAGTTTGCGCCGCCGCAGATGCTCGGTGCCGTCGAGACTGAACGTCGATCCCGGTCCAAGAACCGTGCCAAGATTAGAGGCCCGGCCAACCAGGTCGTTGCCGCTGGTGAACAGATCTTTGATCAATACCGGGTCGCCGATCACCACCGTCGGACCGAGGATCGGCAGCTTCATGGTGAACGCGGTCCCCCAGCGCCGCTCCAGCGCCGAAACCGCCCGATGCCGGGCAGTCATAAATCCGATTCCCTGCACAAGCTTCGGTATGGCCGGACCGGGCGGCAGCCGAACCGGGTCCGTGGTCGCTTCAGCCAACGCTTACCCCTCTGGTCCCTTACGTACTGCTACACGGTACGCAGGCGTACCATCAAGTCAAGGCTCTTGGCCAGGCTGATTTGCCTACGACGACGTGGAGCAGTTCGGGAATGAACCAGGGAGTCACTCGGTTCGAGTAGGCGTGTCCCAGCGTTCAGGTGCTGCCGCCGGGTCCGATGGAGGAGATCTCGCGTGACGACGACAACCGATGCGGCTGTCTGGTCGGACCGCGCTGAAGTTTCTGCTGATAACGCTGATAACTCATCTTCCGAATCCTGTCTCGGGTGAGAAGAAGAGTCCTGCCGATCGGCTGCGTGATGTCCTCGATAAGGCCGTGGTCGCCGAGGAACTGGGTTTTGACGGCTTTGCGGTGGGCGAGCGTCACGAGGATCCGTTCATCTCGTCCTCCCCGCCGGTGGTGCTGAGCAACATCGCGGCGCGCACGTCGAAGATTGGACTGTTCACCGGGGTGACGACGTTGAGCCTGCTCGATCCGGTCCGCGCATTCGAGGACTATTCGACGCTCGACAACCTGTCCGATGGGCGGCTCGAACTGATCATCGGCAAGGGTAACGGCGCGGCGCAGGCCGAACTGTTCCATGTGACCACAGCCGACCAATGGGACCGTAATCGCGAAGGCTACGAGCTGTTTCGGCTGCTGTGGCAAAACGAGCACGTGACGTGGTCTGGCCGGTTCCGCCCGCCACTGGTCAACGCCAAGGCACTCCCCCGCCCGCTGCAAGACCGAATTCGGATCTGGCACGGCAGCGCGACGAGCACGGATTCCGTGGACCTCGCCGCTCGTTACGGTGACCCGATTTTCTCCGCCAACGTCAGCCATCCCATCGAGCCCTACGCCGAGCTGGTTCGTCACTACCGGCAGCGGTGGGAGTTCTACGGCCACCGATCCGAGGACGCGTTGGTCGGCGCCGGAACCGCCGGGTTTTATGTCACCCCGACCTCGCAGGAAGCCGTGGCTGCGTACCGACCGGCGGTCGAGGCGCGGTTGGCAGCGCAGCGCAACGCCGGCCTTCCGGCGGTGTTCGACTCGATCGAAGATTTCGTCGAGCGCAGCTCGGCGTTGATCGGGAGTCCCGCGCAGCTGATCGACAAGGTGGGTCGTTATCACGAGCAGCTCGGCCACGAAGTGATGCACCTCAGTGCCGATAACGACGCCGTGACGGTCAGCCAACAGCGTCGTAGTCTCGAACTGTTCCAATCCGACGTCGCGCCCGTTCTGCGTGAGCGGTTTCCGAGCCGGCCGCTCATCTCACAGACAAGTCGACAACCCGCGCGGTCAACCCGGGCTTCGTGAAGACATTTCGAAAGGCGAGAAGGAGTACATGAATCATGACCACCACCGCAGATACAGCAGCAGAAACGTTCGAGGCGGCGTGGAACCAGTGGCACGGCGAACGCGAGCGCTCCTATGCTGACCCGCTCGGCTGGGTAAGCCTCACCGGCTTGTATTGGCTCACCGATGAATTCGAAACCGTCGCCGATCTTCCGGGTCGGTGGCGAGCTGACGCCGACGCCGTGTACGTCCAGGGCATCGACGGAACCGACCGGCTCGAACCGATCGAAGGTGCACCGGGATTACTCGTCGAGGCCGGGGATCGCCGTATCGAGGTCATTCGTCGCACCGGCTCGGCCGCATTGCGCGTACACGACCCCAAGTCTCCGCACCTTCAGGCGTACAACGGCATTCCCACCTACCCGCCGAGCGAACAGTGGCGAGTCGCCGGCACCTTCACCCCGTACGCGCAGCCGAAGACGGTCACGACGGGCGCCGTCGTCGAAGGACTCCAGCACCACCTCAACGCCGTTGGCGTCATCGACTTCGAACTGGCCGGCGCCGCTTTGCAGCTCGTCGCGTTCGGTTGGCGCGAGGGTGGGCTGCAGGTGCTGTTCACCGATGGCACGAGTGGCGTGACGACATACCCTGGCGCCAGGTCACTCTCGGTCGCCGAGCCCGGCGCCGACGGGACGGTGACGCTCGACTTCAACCGGGCGTCCAACTTGCCGTGCTCGTTCACCGACTACGCGACATGCCCGGTGGCACCCGCCGAGAACAGGCTGCCCGTCGCCGTCGAGGCCGGTGAGAAGAACCCGCGATGAGTTGGGTTCCACTCACCCTGTGAGCTTTTCGCTCGCTGATGCCGCGGTTCAAGCGTGATTGTCGTCGTCGGCGCGGGGGTTTGCGGGCTCGCGGCCGCCTACGAGTTGTCGCGGCGCGGGGAGCACGCGACTGTGTTCGAGCGCGGAGAGCCGTTCGCCGAGCAGTCCGCGGGATTGGCGCGGATCTTCCGCATCGCACACCGGCGCCCGGCGTTATGCCAGCTCGCTCTGCAGGCCCGCGTCGGCTGGCAGCGCTGGGAGGCCGAGCTCGGCGCGGGACGGTTGCTGGGCTCCGAGGGCTTTATCGCCGCCGGCCCGAGCGAGGACACCTTGGCTGCAACGGAAGCCGCGATGAAAGAGGCCGGCGCCGCGTTCTCCTGGCTTGACCGGACCGGGATCGCGGCGCGGATCCCATTCGTCGCAGCGCCGTGGGAGGCCGGAATCCTCGATCCGCTCGGCGGCAGCCTGCGCATCCGCCGTGCGCTGGGCGCCTTGGCGCGGCGGGTCGACATCCGCCGCGGCGACGTCGTGTCGGTCGCTGACGACGGCTTGGTGACACTCGCGGACGGCGCCGTGGTG
>JBEKNM010000334.1:0-5423 GCA_049522835.1 Mycobacterium sp. | reverse complement strand
CGCGTTCGGGCAGTGGAGCACCACTTCGCAGATCGTCGCCTGCGATCAGCCACGCGAATTCGCCTGGGCGGTCGGTGAACCCGGCAACCCCGCGTCGACCTGGCGGTTTCGCCTCACCCCCCGAGACGGTGGCACCAACCTGACTTACTGGATGCAGATGGGACCGGCCCCCTCGGGCCTGTCGGTGGCCATCGAATCGATGCCCGACAAGGAACAAAAGATCGTCTTCGTGCGGCTGCGGGAGTTCGAAACCGCCATCAGCAAGACGCTGGCAGCGATCAAGAGACTGGCCGAACGCGGGGTGCGTTGATGCGGACCGCGACGACGGTCGAGTTATCCGGTGGCTCTGACGAAGTCGTGACATTCACCGTCGAGGCGGAAAAGCTGGGTCTCGACATCTGTTGGGTCGCTGAGGCATGGGGTTCGGACGCGCCGTCGGCGCTGGGTTACATCGCGGCGCGCACCCAACGGATGCTGCTCGGTTCCGGCGTCCTGCAGGTCGGCATCCGCTCGCCGGTCATGGTCGCCCAAACTGCGATCACGCTGTCTAACCTGTCGAACGGGCGGTTCCTGCTTGGCTTGGGCGCTTCGGGTCCGCAGGTGATCGAGGGCTTGCACGGAGTCTCGTTCAGCCGCCCGCTGGCCCGCATCCGCGAAACCGTCGACATCGTGCGGCAGGCGTTCGCGGGAGGCAAGATCTCCCACTCCGGCAAAGAATTCCAGGCCCCGCGCCCTGGCGGGGAGGCCGTGCCGATGCGGTTGTCGACCCAGCCCCAACACGCCATTCCGCTCTACCTGGCTGCGCTGTCGCCGGCCATGCTGCGGTTGACCGGGGAGATTGCCGACGGCTGGCTGGGCACCAGCTTCGTCCCGGAAGGCGCCGCCGAGGCCTACTTCACCCACCTCGACAAGGGGCTGGCTGCCGCCGGCAGAACTCGCGCCGATATCGACATCTGCCAGGGCGCCGAGGTCGCCTTCGCATCAGACGAAGACGAACTGCACAGGATGGTCGCGGCCCGCAAAAAACAGCTGGCGTTCAGTCTGGGTGGTATGGGATCGGCGAGCACGAACTACTACAACCAGGCTTACAGCCGGCAAGGCTGGGCCGACGTCGCGGTCGAGGTGCGCGAGCGCTGGCAGCGGGGCGACCGCGACGGCGCAGCGCATTTGGTGACCGACAAGATGGTGCTGGCCACCACGCTGGTCGGGACCGAGCAGATGGTTCGCGCACGGCTGGCGGTCTGGAAAGACGCCGGCGTGGATACGGTGCGGCTCTATCCCGCCGGCGACACGCTGGACGCCAAGCTGCGCACTTTGGGCCGGGCCATCGAGTTGGTCGGCGAGGTCGGGGCACCCTGATTCAGTGCACGTCGGTCGGCGCTTCCGATACGTGTACGAGTCTGACCTCAGGCCGCTCCGGCAGCGCTTCGGTGAGGAACCACCGGAAGGCGAGGTTGCCGCGCGGATAGCCCAGCGCGGTCAGTGAATTCGGGTGGGCCGTCATCGCGCGGGACAAGACGATCGTCACAGAGCCGTCACTATTGGCCACGGCGCTGTGGCCATTGATGGAACAGCGGTCATCGGGGGCGCCGTAGGTAGCCATGAATTGGTTCCACACCACCAGGTTCCAGAATCGGCACGACGGTGGCCGGTGCGTGATGACCAGCGCTTCGTCCTCGTCGAGCACGAAACTGCCGTAGGAGTAGCAGGCGTCGCGGGCCGACCAGCCGAAGTTGGCGTCGGGCACCTGGTAGGGATCGGCGAATTGGTTTGCGGCGTGGGCGGTCTCGTGCCCAAGTGCATGCTGGTCGTGGACCCGTGCCCCGACGGCCAGCGGCACGATGGCAAACATGGTGCGCAACCAGGTCGCGGTCGCCCGTAGGCGGGCAGCGGTCTCCTCGTCGCCGTGTCGTATCGGGTCCGGCTCGTCGAGCGCTTCGATATGCCAGGAAACCGGGCGCCCGGTCAGTGGGTCGGCCTGATAGTCACGGGTCATCAGCACGGCCGCATCGGGCGTCGGGGGGAATTCGAAGGAGAAGTTGCCGTCGGCATCGATATCAAGGACATCGAGATCGTCGTCGCGGACTATCGCAACGATCCGGTCCGACCAGGCGCCGGGCGATGGCTCGTTGTAGGCGGTCACCGAGAAGTACACGCTATCGCCCCTATTGCCGCTGATGCGGTAGCGCCGGTTCGGATCGACCGGGCAGACGAAGTAGTAGGCGTCGGTGTTGTCGCCGCCCCATCGACGGTCGCGACGGAATGGCGTGTTCACCGCGACGAATTGCGGCCGACCGGGCTCGGTGAACAGGTAGCTGTCGAACGCCACGCCCAATGTGGTGGCGAGCATGCGGTAGCCGTCGGCGATGTGCCGGTCGTCGGTCACCGCACGGTCGCCCTCGAGGAAGGAGCGGTCAAGAGCCCCCAGGGTTGCAAGCAGCTCCTGCCAAGCGGCGGTCGACTCATGCGTCATGCGCTGATTCCTTTCAGGAGCAATGTGGTCGTGCGATCGATCCAGGCGTCATCGAGTTCGGTGACGCGCGTGAGCAGGGCGACCAATGTGATGCCGGCGAGGGCCTGGGCCAGTTCGGCCGCGGTCACGTTGGCCCGGACCTCACCTCGGCCCGCTGCGTTCTCGAGCCGCAACGCGAGATCACCGGCGATGATGTCGGCGAACCGCTCCAGCAGCGCCGAGTGCAGAGTCGGGTCTGCCGCCATCTCCCCGACCAGCCCCGGCAGGGCGGCCTTGGCGGCGGGTGTGGTCAGGACGGCCATTGTGCGGCGCACCATCTCGTGCAGGTCCTCGGGCAGTGATCCGGTGTCGGGAATTGCGGTCGCGGCACCGAGTGGAAACACCGCCTCGTGCACCAGATGCGCTTTGCTCGGCCAGCGCCGGTAGATCGCAGGCTTGCTGGTACCGGCCCGTTGGGCAATCGCGGAGACCAGGAGCCCGGGGTAACCGGTTTCGGCGAGAAGTTCAACCGTCGCGCGAAGCACCGCACTGTCGATACGCGGGTCACGGGGCCGGCCAAAATCCACCACCATTACGAAACTCAGAGTAACATAAGTCGCGTGACCGAAGCCGCCGCCCACCCTGTTCGTCTCGAAGATCTAGCCCAGCCCCGGTTCAGCGCCGAAGCCCAGCAGATCCTCGACATGATGGCGGCGATGGCCCCGCACTGTCCGTTGGATGCCGGCGCGCTGCACGTGCAGGCCAGTGCCGACACCGGCCTGCACGATTTCGGTCCCGACGCCTACCGGGAACGACTCGACGTCTACCTCACCGCGGTGCGTGAGATCGACGGGCTGCACGCGGCCGGAGTCGTCAACTTCTACGGGCAACTGCTGCAGTTGCTCAAAAACCGGCTGCTATTGACCGACCTGCTGAGCCGGCATCCCGAGATCGATGACATCGAACTGGAACCGCCAATTGTGATCGCCGGTTTGCCCCGCACCGGCACCACCCACCTGCACAATCTGCTGGCAGCGCCGCCCACCTTCCGCACCATGCCGTACTGGGAAAGCGTCGAGCCGTTTCCATTGCCACAGGAGATTGGAATCCAGCCGGACCCGCGACGGACGCGTATGGACATCGCGGTCGGGGTGATCAACACAGTGATGCCGCAGTTCGCGCTCATGCACGAGATGACCACCGATCACGTCCACGAAGAGATCCAGCTGCTGGCCAACGACGTTTCCACGATGCTGTTCGAGACACTGGCCGACGTGCCCCGCTGGCGTGACTACTACCAGGCCCACGACCAGACGCCGCACTACGCATACCTCGCCAGGCAACTCAAAGCGATGCAGTTCCTGCGTGGGGGCCGCCGCTGGCTGCTCAAGTCACCCCAGCACCTCGAGCAGGTGCCGGTACTCGACCGGGTATTCCCCGACAGCATCGTCGTGTTCACGCACCGTGACCCGGTGCCAGTGGCGCTGTCGATGATCGCGATGATCACCTACTCCGCCCGCATGCACCGCGCACCGGTGCCGGTGGAGCAGATCGCGGAGTCCTGGATCGACCGTCTCGATCAGATGCTCACTGCGCTCGTCCGCGATCGTGACACCATCGGTCCGGACCGCTCAGTCGACATCCGTTTCGACGACTTCATGGCTGACGAACTCGGCAGTGCCGAGCGTGTATATGCCTTGGCCGGTGAACCGTTCACCGACGAAGCGCGAATGGCAATCGCCGGCTACCTCTCGGGCCACCGGCGCGGCCGACTGGGAAATGTCGAAACGTCGTACGAGATGTTCGGGCTCGAGGAGGACGATCTGCGCGCCCGCTTCGCGCCATATGTCGACCGATTCCTGACCTAGAGGCGACAGTCCGCTACGTTCTGAAGCATGGTCACTATGCCCGCGCTGGACGGCCCGGTTGTCTGTGAACACAGGTACGTGGATCTCGGCGACGGTGTCACGATCCACGTCGCAGATGCGGGTCCGGCCGAGGGGCCGGTTGTCATGCTGGTACACGGCTTCCCGGAGAACTGGTGGGAGTGGCACGAGCTGATCGGGCCGCTGGCCGCCGACGGCTACCGGGTTCTGTGCCCCGACCTGCGTGGCGCGGGCTGGAGTTCGGCGCCGCGCACCAGTTACCTCAAGAGCGAGATGGCCGACGATCTAGCAGCCGTCCTGGACCGTTTGGGTGTCGCAACGGTCAAGCTCGTTGCCCATGACTGGGGCGGACCGGTCGCGTTCATCATGATGCTGCGCCATCCGGAAAAGGTGACCGGCTTTTTCGGAGTGAATACCGTGGCGCCCTGGGTGAAGCGCGGCCTGTCGACGGTCCGCAATATCTGGCGGTTCTGGTATCAGATCCCGATTTCGTTGCCGATTATCGGTCCGCGGATCATCAGTAGTCCCAACTCGCGGTTTGTCCGGCTGCTGGGATCCTGGGTGGGTGGCGGTTTCACACTGGCCGAGGACGACGTTCGCATGTACCTCGAGTGCATGCAACAGCCCGGGCACGCGGAGGCAGGCTCGCGCTGGTACCGCTCGTTTCAGACCAAGGAGATGCTGCGCTGGATGCGTGGCGAGTTCGATGACGCTCGCGTGAACGTCCCCGTTCGCTGGCTGACAGGTACCGAAGATCCGGTGATCACCGCGGATCTGACCGACGGATATGCCGACCACATAAGCGATTTCGAGGTCGAGCTGGTCGACGGCGTAGGACACTGGATCGTCGCGCAGCGACCCGAGCTGGTACTCGACCGGATCCGGGTGTTTCTCAAGGCTTGACGAGGATGCGGATGGGGTTGCCGTCCTGGCGCTCCAGCTTCTCGATGCCCAACACCACGTCTTCGAGCGAGACGATCTCGCTGACCGACCGCGACAGATCAAGGCGCCCAAGCGAAACCAGCTTGGCCAAGGTCTCGATGTCGACGTTCTGATAACCGAGGTGACCGAGCACCTGCTTGTGG
>JBEKNM010000333.1:0-5435 GCA_049522835.1 Mycobacterium sp. | reverse complement strand
CTCTGAGAACGCCACGGTTACGTTGTGCCACACCGGAACCCGCGACCTGGCCGCGTTGACCAAGCAGGCGGACATCATCGTCGCCGCCGTTGGCGTGCCGCACCTGCTGACCGCCGAGATGGTCCGTCCCGGCGCTGCGGTCGTCGACGTTGGCGTTAGCCGCACCGAGAATGGACTGGTCGGCGATGTGCATCCGGATGTATGGGAGGTCGCCGGACACGTGTCACCGAATCCCGGTGGCGTCGGTCCGCTGACCCGAGCGTTCCTGCTGACCAACGTTGTTGAGCTGGCCGAGCAGCAATGAACGCCGAGGCTGGTCAGCGCTGGGTGCCGAGGATCGCAGCTAAGGCGCAATGGCCGATCCTGCTGGTCGGCTTCATCTTCGCCACGGCGTTCGGACTGGCGGGCGCAAACTTCTGGCGTCGTGGTGCCCTGCTGATCGGTATCGGAGTTGGGGTGGCGGCGGTGCTGCGCTTGGTGTTGTCTGAAGAACGGGCCGGCCTATTGGTGGTGCGCAGTAAGGGCACCGACTTCGTGACAGCCGCGACGGTCGGGGCGGCGATGATCTATATAGCGTGGACCATCGACCCCTTGGGCACCGGCTAGATCCCAGGCAGTCCCGGAATCTGCGGCAGACCGGAGAAATTGCCGCTGGCGATGTTGCCGATCATCGTCGGGCAGTACGCCTGGATCGCGATGGTGGCGAACATGCCGGCCATGTCTGGAGACATGCCGTTGCCCTTGACCCGCTCTACGGCCGATACGAAGCTCCCGCCCGGCTTGGCCAGCATCGGGCAGATGGACTGGCCCAATGCCAGCGCGCCTCCTGGATGGCCGAAGTTGATACCGGCATTGCTCAGCGCGCCGAGGAAGTTGTCGTCGACCGGGTTAGCCTCGGCCGGCGCCGCGAATGCCGCAGCCGCGGTGAGCAGGCCGGCGCTTCCGGCCAGCAGGCGAATGGCCAACGGCTGATGACGAAATAGCCAGATCCCCCGGCGAGTTCTTGCCAGTGCTTTCATGACAGGCTCCTCATCTGTCTCTGAGTGCACTTACGGCACTCAAATCACTCTAGGAACCTTGGTCTACTACTGTCACAATTACGACACGGTGAGATCAAGGTTTGCACAATAAGTGTTTCGTAAGAGCAATGTGTCCGTGATTTCGTTTATTAGGCCGAGACTCGCATGGGCCAGCCGGCAGCGGATTTTGGAAGATCGACGCCACACTGTGATCCGACACGTACGGCGCCGGCGGGTTTTCGGGCGCCGGATGGTTCAGAATCCGGCCCATGACGACGAATAGCAGCCGTCCGCTGGATCGCGGGATCTCGCGCCAGGCGTTTATTCGCGGCACCGTCGGAGTATTGGCGACCGGGGTGGTATTCGGGACCAAACGGGCGGCCGCGGACCCCGGTGCCGCCAGCGGCTGGGGCGGTCTGGCCTCCTCCATCGGCGGCAGCGTTCTCTTGCCGGCCAACGGCGCTCAGTTCGCGACCGGCAAGCAGGGTTTCAATTCGTTCTACAACAGCAACAATCCGGCTGCGGTCGTTGCGGTTTCGTCGCAGGCCGATGTCCAGAAGGCGGTCGCGTTCGCGACGGCGAACAGGCTGAAGATCGCCCCGCGCGGTGGTGGGCATTCGTACGTCGGGGCGTCGAGCACGACTGGCACCATGGTGCTCGACCTGCGCGGCCTTCCTGGCGGAGCGAACTTTGACGGCGGCAGCGGCAACGTGACGGTAACGCCAGCTACCAATCTGTATGCGGTTCACCAGGCGTTGGCCAGCGCCGGCCGGGCGATCCCGAGTGGCAGCTGCCCGACCGTCGGTGTCGCTGGGCTGGCGCTCGGCGGCGGTATGGGACCCGATTCCCGGCATGCGGGTTTGACCTGCGACGCTCTGCAGTCGGCGACGGTGGTGTTGCCCAGCGGCGACGTGGTGACCGCATCCGCCAACGACAATCCAGATCTGTTCTGGGCACTTCGCGGCGGTGGCGGCGGCAACTTCGGGGTTACCACCTCGATGACCCTCGCGACCTTCGCAACCGGTGACAGCGACGTCGTCCGGCTCGACTTTCCACCGTCGTCTTCGGTGCAGGTGCTCTCCGGTTGGCAGTCCTGGCTGACGGGAACAGACCGAAACAGCTGGGGGATGGTCGATCTCTCGGTCGACTCGACCCAGACGGACTGCCACGTGCTGGCGATATGTCCCGCGGGCGCGGGCTCAGGGGTGGCCGACGCGATAAAGTCCGCAGTGGGAACGACGCCCAGCGGAATTCAGAATAAGACGCTCAGCCACATGGACCTGGTGATGTATCTGGCCGGCGGCAGCTCCGCACCTTCACCCCGTGGCTTCGTGGCCGGATCAGATGTGATCTCAGCGGTGAATAGCTCTGCGGCACATGCTATTGCCACCGCGATCGGACAGTGGCCCGCGTCGGCCGGAAAAGCGTCGGTGCTCGTCGACCCGCTGAGCGGCACGGTTGACGATGTGGCGGCTGCGGATTCAGCCTTCCCGTGGCGGGGGCAGGCCGCGGTACTGCAGTGGTACGTCGAGCCCGCTGGCAACCAGGTCGCCGCAGCCACCAGATGGCTGGCCTCGGCGCACCAAGCGGTACAACAGTATTCGGTCGGCGGTTACGTCAACTATCTGGAGGCCAACACCTCGGCAGCGCGCTACTTCGGCTCGAATCTGTCGCGGCTGACGACGGTTCGGCAGAAATACGACCCTAACCGGATCATGTTCTCCGGGCTTAACTTCTGAGAGCAGGGGGTCAGCCGGCCGCGGTCCGCGCTGCGGTGGCTGCCAATGTTGTGTAGCGCATCGTGAAACCGCCGCCGATTTTGTCGATGGCGTCGCCGACGCGGTCAAGTACCTCGGCGATCTTGTCCGGCGGGAGTTGGGTGAGGGCACCGGTGGTGGTTTCCAGGTCCAGCCATTCGTCGCGGGTGTATCGCTGCTCCCAGTCGAATTGCCACTGCTCCGGTTCGTTGAACCTGCCCGCCTGTCGGATCCCGTCGGCGGCTTTGGCGAACATAGCCCGGTAGACGTCCACTGAGGATTGAGCGCTGTCCGACGGCCGGTAGTTCAACGGCGAGTCGGGCGCCGCCTGCCGGTAGGCCGCCGCGAAAGCATCCGCTACCGGGGGCGGCGGCGCGAACACGTGACCGAACACCGCCAGCCGGCCGCGAGGCCGCAGCACCTGTGCCGCCTTAGCCGGGCCCGCGACCGGATCCACCCAATGCCAGGCCTGGCCGGCGACGACCGCGTCGAACGCCCGCCCGGCGGGGTCCCACGCCTCGAAGGTCGCCACTTCAGCCTCGACGCCGGTTCGCCGGGCGAACTCGGCCATCCGAGGGTCGGGTTCTACGCCGAGCACCGTGCAACCGGCCGCTTGGAACTGCCGGGCGGCGACGCCAGGGCCACAGCCGACGTCGAGGACGTCGAGGCCGGGGCTGGCGGCGATGATCCGCTGCACGAGGGCGCCGGGGTAGCGGGGCCGAACCCGGTTGTACCGCTCGGCGTCCACACCGAATGACTCGGCCATCTGTCGGTGTCGATGGGGCTCATGCTCAGATGACAACGGCAGGCTCACGCGGACTCCATTCCGCTCGTGTCGTCGCTGGGTTCGACGAGTAAAGATCTTTAACGAAATCAGTAGTCTAACTTTGTTTTCGGTGGTTTCTGGATAGCACTTTTTGTCGGCGCCCTCGGCTGTTTCTAGGTCCATATACCGGCGCGGCAACATGGAGATGGCCGCCGACCTGGACACGTCAGCCGCGCCGCAGAACCACTCGACGCTTACATTGGATCCGCAAAGAGTCTGCCAGTCCATCCACAGCGCCGCCCAGGGATACTAATCGCCTACCTACCCGCGGTGGCGGGGCCGGACGCCGGATGCCGGATGCTAGTTAAAATGTCGGTGGAATCTTGTCGACGCCCCCAGGGCTGGTCACTGGACCGCCACCGAATTCAGCTAGGAGGATGTCATGGCGGTAAGAGCTATAGCCCTTATGGTCCTCGCCGTGGGGTTGGCCACGCCAGCCTATGCGGACACCACTGACGACGCATTCCTAGCCAACCTCAACACCTCCGGCATGAATTACGGCGCACCCGACAGAGCAATCCAGGTCGCGAAAACTGTCGTCTGCGGCACCCTTAACGGCAACCCCAACACCAGCAACCCGGATCTGATCGCCAAGGTCACCAACGCCACCAACTGGCCACCGCTTAATGCTGCCTACTTCACGGGAGCTGCCATCCAAGCCTACTGTCCCCAGTACGGCTCCCTCGCTCCCCCTACTCTCCCCAGTACGGCTCCGTCGCTCCCCCCAAAGCCGGGGGTTCAAGCAGCGTGAACGCGAAATGCCGCTCACGATGGGGTAGAGCGCGCCGTCTTCGCCGAGGTACTGAAAGTGACCGTGCTGCCAGCGCAGGGCGGCGCGCCCACTGCGGTCGTTAGACCTGGGCCATGCCGCCATCGACGCTCAGTTCCGCGCCAGCCACGAAGCTGCTGTCATCGGAGGCCAAAAACAACGCGGCGGCCGCGATTTCTTCCGGGCGACCGTACCGGTTGAGTGGTATCGCCGCGGCGATCTGTGCTTTCCTCTCGTTCGCGGCCTCCACCGACTCGGCATGACGGTCCATGATGGGGGTGTCGATCGGGCCGGGGCTCAACGTGTTGAACCGGATACCGCGTTTCTTCGGCGAGTGCCGTTGTGCGGAAATGGGTGTGGTGCGAAGTCATGCCGTGTCGGCTCGGTTGGGGGAGCGTCGCGGGATTGGGAACTGGGCGGAGAACTTCATCATGGCCGCCCCGGGGTGGGGAAGGCGTCGCCGAACATGGGCAGCCCGCTTTGCGACTCCTCGGCGGTGGCCTCGTCTTGGATGACGTCCCAGTGTTCAGCGAGCAGACCGTCTTCGATCCTTACGATGTCTGCCACTACCCAGTTGGCGGGTTGCCCGACATTCCTGAATCGACCGTGCAGCATCACATAGTCGCCGTCGGCGGTGATCAGCGCGTTCTCGTATTGCAGGTCGGGCGGTGCGGCTTGGACCAGCCCGAAGAGACCCTCGCGTCCCGGTTCGATGTGGGCGCTGTGCTGAATGTAATAAGGGGACCAGAATCGTTGCGCGGCAGCGTAATCCCGCTTGTTGAACAACGTGTCGAACGCCTTGAGCACCAGCGCCTTGTTGAGCTGCTCGGTCTCTGTCATGGGTTTTCTCCTCTGAATGGTGGGACGGGTAGGTGAATCGGTGGTCTGAGCAGGGTGGGGTGAGGTCATCGGCCTTCGACGAGGTCGAACTCGTTACCTTCGGGGTCGAGCCAGCTGATCCAGCGGTTGTTGTTCTCGGCCAGCGAGCGGATCTGCTGGGCGCCCAGGCTTGTCAACCGCTCGATCTCGGCCAGCACATCGGCGGCCCGCAGGTCCAAGTGCAC
>JBEKNM010000332.1:0-5435 GCA_049522835.1 Mycobacterium sp. | reverse complement strand
ACTGCCGCCGCGATGTCGGCGACACGGACCACGCGTCCGCCGGCGCCCAGTTACCGTCGGGGATCTCGCTGCCAACGGCTAGCTCCACAAGGCGTCTTGGTCGTAACGCCCGTCTTCCGCCGCCAGGATTGCGTTGGTGATGGCGGCGTAGGCGCTTGCGGAGCGAACGTCGTCGCGCTGGCCTTCGGGTACTGAGGCGATCACTTTGTAGTGCGGGGCCGGGGGTGCCGCACCGGCGTACAGCATCGCCGCTGGCCGATGCAGCCACACCTTGGCCAGTGACCGCGCAACGGGATCCGACGGGTCGGCCAGTAGTGGGGATCAATCAGTGCTGCGTCGCCAAACACTAAAGGCGCGATCTCCTTCGAGTTCGTGACCTTTGCGCCTGCAGTTGTAGAACCGCTCATTTGGTGGGCGAAGGGGGACTTGAACCCCCACGTCCCGAAGGACACTGGCACCTGAAGCCAGCGCGTCTGCCATTCCGCCACTCGCCCGGAAAACAACCGATGGACCATATCACTGTAGTGGCCGGATGCCCCAACCGCCTCGGAAGCCCTCGAGGCCGTTCCGGCGCCCCGCACCCCGCTAGCCAAACGGCTCTGAGCTGCACTGATGCGATTCTCAGAATTCCCACGGTGCCGCAGCGTCGCAGTAGACCGATACCATGCTTGAGTGATACGACAGGCGGGCGAGGCGTTTGCTTCGCGCCGGCGATATACCAGCGCAAGTGCGGATGAGTGCTGAAGGATGAGTAGCCAAAGAGGGCTCGTTAAGCGCATCGAGCGCAAGCTCGAGGCGACCGTAGAAAATGCATTTGCCCGGATGTTCGGGGGGTCGATCGTCCCGCAAGAGGTCGAAGCCCTATTGCGCCGTGAAGCTGACGACGGTGTCCGGACACTCCGGGGAAATCGCCTTTTGGCGCCCAACGAATACATCATTACCCTCGGTGTGCACGACTTTGAGAAGGTGGGCGGCGATCCAGATCTCACGTCGAGCGTTTTCGCGAGGTACTTGGCTGACTATATCCATGGACAGGGGTGGCAAACGTATGGTGAGGTGGTCGTCCGGTTCGAGCAGTCGTCGAAACTGCATACCGGCCAGTTCCGCGCCCGCGGTGCTGTCAACCCCGACGTCGAGACCCGCCCGACGGTCGATGATCCCGCCCGGCCACAATCAAACCAAGCGTTAGGCGCAGAAGCAGGAGTAGCACCAATGACTGACAATCCGAGCTACCGCGGGCAGGGGCAGGGGCAGGGGCAGCCCGGCGATGACTACTACGACGACCGCTACGGGCGTCCGGAAGACGGTCCGCGGGGCGGACCGGAGCCGCAGGGCGGACCAGACCCCCGAGCTGGATATCCGCCGGAACAAGCCGGCTACCCGCCGCAGCAGGGCTACCCGCCGCCCCGCCATCCCGAGCAGGGCGGCTACCCAGATCAAGGCGGCTACCCCGACCAGCGCGGCGGCTACCCCGATCAGGGCGCCGGAACCCCCGACCAGCGCGGCGGGTACCCGGATCAAGGCGGCTACCCCGACCAGCGCGGATACCAAGACCAGCGCGGGTACAAAGAACCGGGCGGCTACCCCGACCAGGGCGGTTACCCCGACCAAGGCGGCTACCCGCCGTCCTACGAGCAGCGTCCTGCCGCCGCTGCTGGTCCCGCCGGCTACGGCAGCCAAGGCTACGACCAGGGCTACCGCCAGGGCGCCTATCCTCCTCCTGGCCAGCCTGGCCAGCCTGGCCCCGGTCAGCAAGGCCAACCGGGCTACGGCGGGTATGGCGACTATGCCCCCGGAGGTCGCGCGCCGGGTCGCGCCGACGAGAGCGGTTACGCCCAGCCCGAACAACGTCCGGGTTACCCCGATCAGGGCGGCGGATACGACCAGGGTTACCAACAGGGCGGCCAGGGGTACGGCCGCCAGGAGTATGGAACAGGCGACTACACCCAGTACGCCGAAAGCCCCCCGTCCGGCGGGTATGGCCCCGGCCCCGGGTACGCCGAGCCGGCCAATCGCGACTACGACTACGGCCAATCAGGCAGCGCCGGTGACTACGGGCAGGCCGGTGGCTACGGCGGTTACGGGCAGGGTGGCTATGGGTCCGCCGGAGCTGCGGTCACCCTGCAGCTCGATGACGGCAGCGGCCGGACCTACCAGTTGCGCGAGGGTTCCAACATCGTGGGTCGCGGACAGGATGCCCAGTTCCGGCTGCCCGACACTGGCGTGTCTCGGCGCCACCTGGAGATCCGCTGGGATGGACAGGTCGCGCTCCTTTCCGACCTCAACTCCACGAACGGCACCACCGTCAACAACGCACCGGTGCAGGAGTGGCAGCTGGCCGACGGCGACGTGGTCCGTCTTGGCCACTCGGAGATCATCGTCCGCATTCACTGAACCCGCCGACGCTCAACGCCGCGTGCTTCGCGCGCGTCGACCACCGCCCAAGTATCGTGACGTTGCTGATGTGCTCGGTGTCACGGGTACCGACGGTGCGGCGCCAGGACGGAAAGGACGCCAGATGCAGGGACTAGTACTGCAACTGACGCGTGCCGGATTTTTAATGTTGTTATGGGTATTTATCTGGTCCGTGCTGCGGATCTTGCGGACCGATATCTATGCGCCGACTGGCGCCGTTATGGTGCGCCGCGGCTTGGCGTTGCGCGGCACGCTGCTCCCGTCGCGCCAGCGCCGGACCGTGGCCCGCTACCTGGTAGTGACAGACGGGGCGCTGGCGGGCGCACGCATCACCCTGAGCGGGAACCCCGTGTTGATCGGGCGCGCTGACGACTCCACTCTGGTGCTCACTGACGACTACGCCTCGACGCGGCATGCCCGGCTGTCTCAGCGCGGCTCAGAGTGGTACGTCGAGGATCTAGGATCGACCAACGGTACCTACCTTGACAGGGCGAAGGTGACGACTGCGGTACGAGTTCCGATGGGGACGCCGGTTCGGATCGGCAAAACGGCAATTGAGTTGCGCCCGTGACCCGCGCCGACGACGATGATGCCGGCTTGGGGGGGTTCCGAGCCGGGATCGAGGAGTGGCGCTCGTGACTTTGGTCCTGCGATATGCCGCCCGCAGCGATCGCGGTCTGGTACGCACCAACAACGAAGACTCGGTCTACGCCGGCGCACGGCTGCTGGCTCTGGCCGACGGGATGGGTGGGCACGCGGCCGGCGAGGTGGCGTCCCAGTTGGTCATCGCGGCACTGGCACATCTCGACGACGACGAGCCGGGTGGCGATCTGCTGGGCAAGCTCGATGCCGCGGTGCGCGCCGGCAACTCTGCGATCGCCGCGCAGGTCGAAATGGAGCCCGATCTCGAAGGCATGGGGACCACGCTCACCGCAATCCTGTTCGCGGGCAACCGACTCGGGCTGGTGCACATCGGTGACTCGCGCGGCTACCTGCTGCGGGACGGGGAGCTGAACCAGATCACCAAGGACGACACCTTTGTCCAAACTTTGGTCGACGAAGGCCGGATCACCGCGGAGGAGGCGCACAGCCACCCCCAGCGCTCGCTGATCATGCGGGCATTGACCGGCCACGAGGTCGAACCCACCCTGACCATGCGAGAAGCACGTGCCGGCGATCGTTACCTGCTCTGCTCGGACGGGCTGTCCGACCCGGTGAGCGACGAAACCATCCACGAGGCCCTACAAATCCCCGACGTTGCCGAAAGCGCCTACCGCCTCATTGAATTGGCGTTGCGCGGCGGCGGCCCCGACAACGTAACCGTCGTGGTGGCTGACGTCGTCGACTACGAGTACGGCCAAACCCAGCCGATTCTCGCCGGTGCAGTATCCGGAGAGGACGAACAACAACTGACCCTGCCCAATACTTCCGCCGGCCGGGCCTCCGCGATCAACCCCCGCAGAGATACCGCCAAACGCGTTGCGCCGCAAGTCGAAGCAGTCAATCGACCGCGGTGGTCGCGATGGCGGATGTCCATCGTGATCGCAGCGGTGGTGCTGTTGGTGCTGGCGGGCTTGGCTATCGGGCGGTGGGTTATCAAGGGCAACTACTACATCGCCGAATACAGCGGCATGGTGTCGATCATGCGCGGAATTCAGGGGTCGCTGTTAGGCATATCCCTCAGCGAGCCCTATTTGGTGGGCTGCCTCAATACCCGTAACGATCTGTCGGTGATCAGCTACAGCCAATCCGGGGGACAGCTCGGCTGCCACGTTATGAAATTGCAGGATCTACGCCCTCCGGAACGCGCACAGGTTCAGGGCGTGCTTCCGGCCAGCTCCCTTGACGAGGCCGAAGCGCAGTTACGCACGTTGTCCGCCAAAGCCCTATTGCCCTGCCCGCCACCTCGCGCCACGTCTCCGCCTGCCGACACGAGCGAGACACCAAGCGCCACACCATTGCCAACGTCCAGCACGCCGACCGCTGCCACCGCGCCGAACGGCAGCCCACCTGGCAGCATCCCGGCCAACACGACTCCCATGCCTCCCGCGGCGACTCCCACGATGAGTCCCCCAAGCACCGAGCCGGCAGGGCCCGCAAACACGGGGCCCACGATTACCGCTCAGACGGTAACCGCACCACCGCCACCCCCACCTCAACCGGGCGTCGACTGCCGGGCGTCGGCATGACAACGCAACTTCAGCCGCCGGTGGCCGTGACACCTCCACTGCCCACTCGGCGCAACGCCGAACTGCTGCTGTTGTGCTTCGCCGCACTGATCACTGTTGCTGCGTTGCTCATGGTTGAGGCCAACCAGGGGCGGGGCCTGAGCTGGGGCCTGACCCGTTACGGGCTGGCCTTTCTGGTCGTCTTCGGGGGCGCGCATCTGACTATCCGGCGCTTCGCTCCTTACACCGACCCCCTGCTGCTGCCTATTGTGGCCTTGCTCAACGGACTTGGCCTGGTGATGATCCACCGGCTCGACCTTGTCAATAACGAGTCCAGTGGTCGCCACCATCCCAGCGCGACCCAGCAGATGCTGTGGACCCTGGTTGGAGTGGCCACGTTCGCGTTGGTGGTGACATTTCTAAAAGACCATCGACAACTCGCGCGCTACGGCTACATATGTGGAGTCGCTGGTCTGGTCTTCTTGGCGGTTCCCGCTTTCCTGCCCGCATGGCTGTCCGAGCAGAACGGCGCGAAGATCTGGATCCGCTTTCCGGCGTTCTCGATACAGCCCGCAGAGTTTTCGAAGATCCTGCTGTTGATCTTCTTCTCCGCGGTGCTGGTCGCCAAGCGCGGCCTATTCACCAGCGTCGGCAAGCATTTGATGGGCATGACCCTGCCTCGTCCGCGAGACCTGGCGCCGCTGCTGGCGGCCTGGGTTATCTCAATAGGCGTGATGGTCTTCGAAAAGGACCTGGGCACCTCGCTGCTTCTGTACGCGTCGTTTCTGGTGGTCGTTTACCTCGCCACCCAACGCTTCAGTTGGGTCGTCATCGGCTTGGTGCTGTTCGCCG
>JBEKNM010000331.1:0-5484 GCA_049522835.1 Mycobacterium sp. | reverse complement strand
CAAGCCCAGCACCCGAGCGGCCTTGAGGGCCTGCTCCTCGTTGAACCCCGACGGCGCCGGAGCCGCCACCGGGACCGGGACTGGGGCCGGCTTGACAGGCTCTGGTTCGGGTTCGTAGACGGGAATGGTTTGGGTGGGCGCAGCGCCAACAGCGGGGCCGGCTCCGGCGCGGGAGGCCAGTTCGTGGTCCAGCTGCTCGATACGCTGACGGAGATCGGAATTCTCCTCGATAAGCCGCGTCAGCTCGTTCTCCACCAAGTCGAGGAATGCGTCGACTTCGTCTTCGTTGTATCCGCGCTTACCGATGGGCGGCTTACTGAACGCCACATTGTGGACGTCGGCTGGTGTAAGCGGCATTGTTCGTCCCCTCGAGTTCCTGTTAATCCGATCTGGAAAGTGTAGAACGCAGTGGTAGCCATCGCGCAACTGCCGCCCATCCTGTCACACCAGACCCGGCCGTTGCCCATTACTCCAATGAATAAGAGCAAATTTCAAACTGCAAGATCAAATAAAACCCATTCGTTTGATCTTTGAAATCACGGGGACCGAACCGACGCCAAACCGTGGCCGAACCGTCGCCCAGCTCCCCTCGAACGGCGGCGGCATGGGGTCACGCCGCGGCGCCGAACGCCAGTTGCATGCCGATGAACGCGACCAGCAGCAGCACCATGATTGACAGGTCGAAGCGGACCGCACCGATGCTGAGTTGAGGGATAAGCCGACGTAGCAGTTTCACCGGTGGGTCGGTGATCGACATGATGATCTCGAGGATCACCACAGTGATACCGCTCGGGCGCCAGTCGCGGCTGAACGAGCGGATGAACTCAACGACGACCCGAGCGATGAGCAGCAGCCAGAAGATGAACAGCGCAAACCCAAGGATCTGAAAGAACAATACCAACTAGAGCCCCGACCTTAACGATGAGAATGTCAAGCGCCAGCGTACCGACTCGGAGCGTCGGCACACATCTCGTGGTGGCCTGAGTAAGCGCTGTGCAACGGCTGGGCTATCCGCCCTGCCGTGTCGACTCCGGGGCAGGTGTGGCTATTGGTAAGCGTAGAAGCCGGTTTCGGCGATCCGGCGCCGCTCCTCCGGGGATACGTCGACGTCGGCGGGCGACAGCAGGAACACCTTGGTCGCGACCTTGTCGAACGAGCCGCGCAACGCGAAGGCCAAGCCGGCCGCGAAGTCGACCAGCCGTTTGGCGTCGGCATTGTCCATCGACACCAGATCCATGATGACCGGGGTGCCGTCCCGGAACCGCTCGCCGATGGTGCGGGCCTCGCTGTAGTCCTTTGGCCGCAGCGTGGTGATCTTCGACAGCGGGTGACCTTCCTCGAACATCATCGCCATCCGGCGCGGATCCATCGCCAGCGCGCCGCGAGTGGAATTGCGCAACCACGATCCGAGGCGCGGCCGCGTCATGTCGGGCCGGTCGAACTCGCGGGGCCGGAAGTGGGGTTCCTCACCATAGGCGCCGCGATAACCACTCGGCGGCGGGTAGTCGGCCGGCTCGGCGCGTGGATCGTCGTAGTCACGTCCTTCGTAGCGGCCGTAACCGTCGTCGAACCGCTGGCGCGGGAAACCGCGAGAGGGAGCGCGGTCGTCGTAGTACTCGTCGTCGTAATCATCCATCGGAGCCATACCGAAATAGGCCTTGAACTTGTGCAGTGTGCTCATTGCGCTGACCCCTTCGAGCCCCTGGGAATTCTGGTGTCTGTGATGAAGGTGTGACTACAGTGACTATTCACGGTGACGGTAGCCGCCGAGGACCCAATAGCGCGGTACCGACACGCACACACGTCGAACCGTGTTTGACGGCAACTTCGAGATCGTCGGACATACCAGCGGAAAGACCCACCGCCTTCGGGTGCGATTCGAGCACCCGGCGGTGCTCGAATTGCAGCCGGTCGAAGGCCGCGACCGGCTCCCAGTCCAGCGGCGGGAGGCCCATCAGGCCGATCAGTTCCAGACTTTTCGACTCCTCGACCTGCGCGCAGACCTTGTCGACTGCCCCGGGGGCCAGGATGTCGACGCCGCCGCGGGACACATCGCCGTCGAGGCTGACCTGAACGTAGACCCGTAGTTGGCTGGCGCGATGGCCCTCGGTCACCGCCGCCCTGACTGCCCGATCAAGCGCGGTCACCAACTGCGAGCTGTCGATCGAATGAGCGGTGTGCGCCCAGCGGGCCAGCGAGCGGGATTTCTTCCGCTGGATTTGACCCACCATATGCCAGTGCAGTTCCCCCGAATCCGCCCGCCGTGAAGCCCCTTGCAATCGCGCGAGTTCGGCCAGCTTCGCCGACGCTTCTTGCTCGCGCGATTCGCCAACGGACCGACAACCCAATCGGTACAAAATCGCAACATCGGTTGCTGGAAAGAATTTCGTAATCGGCAGAAGCTCAATTTCGCCGACATTGCGTCCCGCCGCTTGCGCAGCGACCGCAAGTCGCGATCGCACAGTCGCCAAGGCATGCGTCAATTCCGATTCGCGGTTTCCTCCGTCTCCAGGGGCCGGTGTCTCGCCCGCCATGGCGGTCACTCCATCCAGACCAGCGACGCCAGGCGCCCGGTCGGCGCACCCCGACGATGACTGAACAAAGATCGATCGGCCACTGTGCAGCGCGGATCGATGTCGATCGACGCGACACCCAAATCCCGGAGTTGGCAGGCGATTCCGGCCCGAAGGTCGAGTCCTGGAGTTCCGGCGGCGGTGGTGGTGCGGCTACCCGGCAACGCGGCCTCGACCTCGTCGGCCATGTCCGCGGGCACTTCGTAGTTGCGACCGCTAACCGCCGGGCCGAGCAGAGCCGAGATGTCGCCGGCCTGCGCGCCCCGGCCCAGCATCGCCTCCACCGCGCGAGCCGCCACGCCCCGCTGGGCGCCGACGCGACCGGCATGGACCGCCGCGGCCACACCGGCGCGCGCGTCGGCCATCAACACCGGCACGCAGTCGGCCGTGACCACCGCCAGCGCCAGTCGGGGTGTGCTGGTCACAAGTGCGTCGGTGTCTTCGATGGCTCCCTCGCGCGGCTCGTCGACCATCTCGACCCGATCACCGTGGACCTGGTTCATCCACACCACCCGGTCAGCACCGAGGCCAACGGCGACGGCCAGCCGGGCGCGGTTGGCGGCCACCGCAGCCGGGTCGTCACCGACGTGGTCGCCAAGATTGAAAGTATCGAACGGCGGTACCGAGACACCGCCTGTTCGCGTGGTGGTAACTCGCCGGATCCGAATGCTCACATGACCAGTATCGGAGATCCCAGAAAAACTCTGGTCGACCAGCTGGCCGCGACGCCCGGCGATGGTCGGCGTGTGCCTCACGGTCTCAGCGGCGCATGAATGGCGGCACATCGACGTCGTCGTCATCGCCGCCAATGCTCAAGGTCGCGCCGTTGGTGTGCAACGGCACACTGACGGCGTCGACCGGCTCGAACAGCGTCGAGGTGAGCTTGCCGGCCTTCGCCGACTCTATTCTGTGGGCGCCGGCTTTTTCCCCGGCAGTGCCGCCGACGACGGGCTTGCGGCCGGCTCCGCCGGCATCGAAGCCCGCAGCGATCACGGTGACGCGCACCTCGTCACCCAGCGAGTCGTCGATGACGGTGCCGAAAATGATGTTGGCCTCCTGATGGGCGGCATCCTGGACCAGCGAGGCCGCCTCGTTGATCTCGAACAGGCCCAGGTCGCTGCCTCCGGCGATCGACATCAGCACACCCTGGGCGCCCTCCATTGACGCTTCCAGCAGCGGTGAGTTGATGGCGATCTCGGCGGCTTTAAGCGCACGCCCGTCGCCCCGGGCCGAGCCGATACCCATCAGCGCGGTGCCGGCGCCGGACATGATGCCCTTGACGTCGGCGAAGTCGACGTTGATCAGCCCCGGTGTAGTGATCAGGTCGGTGATGCCCTGCACGCCGTTGAGCAGCACCTCGTCGGCGCTGCGGAACGCATCCATCAGGGATACCGCGGCATCCCCCATCTGCAGCAACCGGTCGTTGGGAATCACGATGAGGGTGTCGCAGCTCTCCCGCAGCGAGGCGATACCGTTTTCGGCCTGATTGCTGCGCCGCTTGCCTTCGAACGAGAACGGCCGGGTGACCACGCCGACGGTCAGGGCTCCCATTTTGCGGGCGATGCTGGCAACGACGGGCGCCCCGCCGGTCCCGGTTCCGCCCCCTTCGCCGGCGGTGACGAACACCATGTCCGCCCCGCGCAGCAGTTCTTCGATCTCATCTTTGGCGTCGTCGGCGGCCTTGCGCCCGACCTCGGGGTCTGCGCCTGCGCCCAGCCCGCGGGTGGAATCGCGGCCGACGTCGAGCTTGACGTCGGCATCGCTCATCAACAACGCCTGCGCGTCGGTGTTGATCGCGATGAACTCCACGCCCTTGAGGCCCTGCTCGATCATCCGGTTGACGGCGTTGACGCCACCGCCACCGATGCCGACAACCTTGATGACGGCCAGGTAATTGTGTGGGGGGGTCATCATTCGTCTTCCTCCCTGGTGGGACTTGGGCTCCACTGTATGAACTCGGGATCCTGGCAAACCCTCAACCTCAACTATAGGATGAGAGTTATGTCAAGTAGTTCCGCGCAAACAGAACGGTATGGGCACGGGGCGCGCCAACCTCGCAGGCGCGCCGAAGCGCGGTCGGCAAATTTTTGGTCAATTTTTGCCTCGAACGTGCGGCTGGCGTCGACACTCGGCGCCCCTCGAGATGGGATCGCGGTCCGGCATCACGCTCGGGCCCTGCGCGAGTTGCTATTTCACAGTCGGCAGATCGGGGCTGGAAACGTCGTAGGTCCGCCCCGGCTGGGTCAGCAGCGCTGCCAGCTTTTCGGCCTTCTCGTCGGCACGGTCGGTGGTACCCCAGATCACCACGCGCCCATCGCCCAGCGTGAGGGTGATTGAGGCCACCGATGGGGCGGCGATGCGGCCCACCTGACCTAAGACTTCGGGACGCAGCGCGATCAGTACCTGCAGCGCCGCCTTGGTCGCCGGGTCGGTTGGCCCGGGATTCGCGACATCGATATAAGGCAATGCCGGCGGCGGCGGAGCGGTTGCGAAGTCGACACCATCGCGGTCAAACAGGTGTGGGCCGTCGGGAAAATCCTTGACCACCAACGGGACTCGCTCGACGACGGTGATCCGCAACGCCGATGGGTATTGGCGTTGCACCCGCGCGCTGGCCACCCGCCGGATCGCCGCCACCCGGTCGGCGACCTGGTTGGTGTTGATCTGCAGCAACGGCGTGCCCGGCTGAACCCCCGCCGCGACGAGGACCTCATCACGGGTGACCGCCCCGATTCCGGTGACCACAATGTTGCGCGCCGACATCGCCGGCGTGAAATAGAGGACCAGCCCCAGCCCTATCCCGACGATGGCCAACACCACCGACGCGAGCAGCATTTTCAAACCCCGAACAACGCCTCGCGCAACGGGTTCTGGCTGGCTGACGACGCGCCCGCCGGCCCGGCGTTTGGCC
>JBEKNM010000330.1:0-5484 GCA_049522835.1 Mycobacterium sp. | reverse complement strand
TGCAACAACTGCTGAGTCCGCGGCTGGCCGGCCAAGTCGTAGTCGGCGTAGATGCCGCCGCCGGTCGGCGGGATCCGCGCGACGAACTCTGTAGTCCCTCCGGGGGTGGTGGCGCTGAATATCAGGCTCTCGCTCGACCATCCCGCAGCCCGGTTGGCGAGGCGCATCTCACCGATATCGGCTCTCTCGCCGAACTTGTGCTCGAACCATTGGCCGAGTCGCGCACGGGTGGCGGACAGGTCGCGTTGACCAAGGGACAGTCCGGCCATAGCCAAACATTTACATATGAAGTCTCAAATGTAAATTATAGCTATTTACGTCTGCTATCTAGGATATAAAGTCAACATGAGGAGATCTTGATGGCCATACACCTGCCGTTGACGTACGGAGATATCGCCGACACCGACCGGCCGCTGGCCATCGCCATCCACGGCTTTCCGGATACCCCGCACACCTGGCGTCATCTGGGACCGGTCCTCGCCGACCGCGGATACCGGGTGGCGGCCCCGTGGCTGCCCGGCTACGAAGCGCCGGCGACGGGGCCGATCAGCGTCGGCACTTACGTGCGTCAGATCCGTGCCGTGCGCCGCGCCTTGAAAGCGGATGCGCGTGCGGTGCTTATCGGTCATGACTGGGGCGCCTATGCCGGATATGGCGTAGTGGCAAGCGATCCGGGCGCTTTCAGTCGCTTGGTGACGCTTGCCGTGCCGCCAGCGCCTGCACTGGCTGCCTCGATGTTCAGCTACGTCCAGATCAAACGGTCGTTCTACATCTGGTTCATCCAGCAGGTCGGACTCGCTGAGGCAACGCTGCTGCAGCCTGGCTTCTGGGAGTCGCTGTGGGCGGACTGGTCCCCGGGATATGATGCCCGCCAAGATATTTCGTGGCTGCGAGAGTACGTCACCGCGGAGACCATCGCCGGGGTGATCGGTCCCTACCGCGCAACGTTCAACGCAGAGTTCGCCGACCCCGATGTGGAAAAGGAAGCCGCGGCCACGCTGATGCCGCCTCCGATACCCACTCTGTACCTGCACGGCACTAACGACGGCGGGCTCGGGGCGGATGTTGTCGGCGATGCAGCCGACCACCTACCCGCTCCTGGTTCTTCGTTCGAAATGATCGACGGCGTAGGGCATTTCCTGCATCTCGAGCAGCCCGATCTGATCGCCGAACGCATCTGCTCGTGGCTGCCCGCTAGCTCGCCGTCGCCGGCCGGGATGCCCGCAGTGGATTGATTCCGGCTGCGTAGCGCAATTCGGCGAGGAATTGCTCGCGATCGTCGTCACCAACCAGGTAGTGGCACAAAGCAACTCGTACCACCGTCGCCGCTGCCAGATCGGCGTTCTCGCCCTGGATGAGGCGGGCGATCCGCCCGTGCAGGATCGGCATCACCCGCTTCATTTGGGCGAGAACATGCTCGGGTTCGGTATCGACCAAGAAGCCCAGCGAGTACGTGCGCTGAAAGGCGACGACGAATTGTAGAGCGGCGTCTAATCTTTGGTGACCGCGCAGACCCGCCATCTCCGAGGAGATCCCGGCGTCGAAGTTGTCTTGCTCGTACAAACCGAACGCGTCGAGCAGCGCCTCCTTTGACGGGAAATACCGGTACAGCGTCGGCCGGGACACCTTGGCCTCGGCAGCCACCTCAGAGAGCATCAGCCGCTTGCGCCCACTGCGGGCGAGCACCACCAAGGTGGCAGCCAAGATTCGCCGTCGGGTCGATAGTTCGGCGTTGGGGGGTATGTGGGTAGCCACAAAGACACTTTACATCGCTAGGTCTAGGTGTCACAGTACGATGTGATACAAATAGGCTCTAAACGTCAATACAAGGCAGCAAGCGATGACAGACCTGGTCGTCCGCAAGATGGCATTCCAGTTCGATGCTTCGGGTGTCCAAGGTGCCGCCCACCAGGTGAGGTCGTCGGCGCTGCACCGCGAGTTGGCCCCACGCGCGTGACAACTCTCTGCAAGTCGTCCTCGGCATCGGCAAGTACACCAACAGAGGTGTCTTCGACGGCGCGGCCGGAGTGTGCCGGGCTACCGAGCAGTGGACGGTGCGCGGCGGGCGGCGGCTGTCCTCGGACGCAGCGAGCACTGACGTCGGACCCATCCACTACAGCGTGGTCGAGCCGCTGAAATCGATCCGGATCAGGCTGGAGGCGACCGAACACGCTCCGATCGCGTTCGATGTGACGATGCGGGGCAGCTTCCCCGCCACGCTGGAAGACCCCTGGCCGGATCGGAGCCCAGACGGCTATCGAGTAACCCATAATGTGTTGCGCTATCACCAGATCGGCGTGGCTTCGGGCTGGGTGGAAGTCGAGGGCGTCCGCACCGAAATAGACGCCAGCGAGTGGATTTCGATCCGCGATCACTCGTGGGGACTGCGTCCCGGCGTCGGCAAACCCATCCCCGGTCTGCCCCGGGGCAATCGCAAGATTGCCCAGATGTTCATGACTTGGTGCCCGATGACGCTGACCCGTCCCGACGGATCGGCGTACTCGCTGTTCGTCTTCTTCCAACAAGAGAAGGGCGACGGGTTCGAATCAACGCGCTACCAAGCCGAACAGCAGAACGATGACGGCACTGCACGCCGCTTCGCGGCCGTCGAGCAAGACTTACACTTTGACGACGGCAACCGCCGCTTCACCCACGGCACCATCACGCTTATCGAAACCGACGGTATGAAGCGGCCATTGACGCTCACCGCCGCCGGACCGACGGGCTTTCACCTCGCCGGCGGGGGCTATTACGGCTGGAACGACTGGGTGCTTGGTCAATGGGTCGGAGAACTCAAGGTGCAAGGCGATCACGTGACGAATTGCGACCACCCCGATACCGCACGCCAACTGCACCAGCTGCGAGACCTGCTGGTGCGTGTTGAGGATCCCGTCGGCGGTGGAGTAGGGGTGGGTAACGCCGAGACCTTTGCGTTCGGTGCTTTCCCGGAGCGTGGCCTTACCGCGGAGAACTCGTTCCTCTAGCGCGAGCAGACACAGAATCGTACGCGCGAGGCGGCGCGCGTACGATTCTGTGTCTGCTCGCCGGGGAAACCTCAGGACCGGGGAGTCCAGGCGACCGGCAGCCTCTTGATGCCGTGAATGAACTGCGAGAGCAGTCGTGCGGGTTCATCCGTCGCGACGATGTCCGGTATCTCGCGGCACAACTCATCGAACACAACCCTGATCTCGCGACGAGCCAGGTTCGCGCCCAGGCAGAAATGCGCGCCGCCGCCGCCGTAGCCGACATGCGGATTGGGGTTACGGGCGAGGTCGAAAGCCCACGGATTGGCGAACTTTGACTCGTCGCGGTTGGCCGAGTTGTACCACAGTGTGACCTTGTCGCCGGCCGCGATCTTGGTGCCGCTCAACTCAACGTCTTGGCTCAGGGTGCGCCGCATATAAACCACCGGCGAGGCCCACCGCACGATTTCCTCGACTGCAGTGGGCGCCAGAGCGTCGAAGTCGGACCACCACTTTTCCCGCTGGTCGGGATAGCGAGACAACGCCAGCACGCCGTGGCTGATCGCATTGCGCGTCGTCTCATTGCCGGCCACCACCAGAAGAATGAAGAAAGAAGCGATCTCCTGCGATGACAGCCGCTCGCCGTCGACTTCGGCTTCGACCAGGCTGCTCGTCAGATCGTCGTGGTGGTTGGACCGGCGGTCTTCGGCCAGCGCGGTGGCGTAGGCGCCCATGTCCATCGAAATCTGAAGGAACTCTTCGAAATCGGTGGTCAGATCGGGGTCGCCGAACCCCAGAATCACGTTGGTCCAATGAAATATCCGCTGATGGTCTTCCTCGGGAATCCCCATCATGTCGCAGATGACCTGCAGCGGCAGCGGCCCGGCCAGCTCGCTGACCAGCTCCGCTTCGCCGTCGGGATGATTACTGACCAGCGATGTGACCAGCCGGTGGGCCCGGTCACGCACCGACGTCTCGATGCGGGCAACTACTTTCGGAGTGAATGCCCTGCTCACAATCGAGCGCAACCGCTGATGTCGCGGATCGTCCAGCACGATCATGGAGCCGAAGTACTCGGCGACCTCCGGTGTCTGGTCGTTTATCGTGATGCCGGGGCTGGAGCTGAAAATGTCCGGATGACGGCTGGCGTAGAAGACGTCGTCAAGCTTGGTCAGCGCCCAATGCCCGTTGCCGTTGCTAAACCCTTCGTACTCGATCGCGGGCCAGTAAGAGACTGGGGCTTCCCGGCGCAAGGTGGCGAACGCGGCATCGCGGATGTCGTCGTCGAGCCCCCAGAACTCCAATGAGCTGAGATTGATATCGGCGAGCGAAATCTCGGGCGGTGCCACCCCGTTCACCCGAGTTGCCAGACCCTTTTTGGAACCTGTCTTGAGGCCCATCTAGACCCTCCTAGTCCCGCTTCGCCGTTGACGGAGTCACGCCGTTCAAGATATTGGCGAGCCTAGACCGTCTGACCAGGCGACGGGTGCGTCTGCTCGGCCGTGGTCAGTGGGTGCAGAGGGTTCGGGCGGGCGTCCCGGTCGCTGTCGCATCTTTCACCGATGCGCCGTCCACGAGAATCCGGCAGGTCAAGGTGCCTGGCCCCTGTGCGCTGATTACGTACACTTCGCCGCCGTAGCTGTTGAACTCGGTTGACCATGGCAGTTTCGCGTTGACCGCGCGCTGCTGGCCGGTGTCGGTTTCGTAGTAGATGAATTCGGCTGAGGGGGAGCTGCCGCTGATCTCGTAGCGGACGGTAGGAAAGTCTTTTGCGTTAGCCACGCCGGCACCACATATGTTCGCGAACCCGATACCGATTGCGAACAGGGTTGCCGGTCCGCTGAGATGCTTCGTCATGGTTTCACATGCTCTCACCGCCAACGACGGCACGGAAGTGGTTTCCGCCTAGACGTTTGGCGCCAGGTGTACCGATTCCACCGTGTAGAGGTGCGGTTCGAAGCTGGTCGCAACGGCGGCGCAGACTTTCATGTGTTCGCGCGCGCCCGGGTCGTCGAATATCGCTTGGTAGGCCTCGGGGCTCTGCCACTGCGCGTAGTTGACCACGCGGGTGCCATCGGTGCTGACGTGGATGTTGGCCGAGATGAAGCCGGGCACGAACCGCATCGTCTCCTCGGTGGCCCGACTCAGCAGTTCGGCCAGTTCTGATGCTCGTTCGGGCGCCACGGCGAAGACATTGATCAAGGTGGTGTGCGGGGCGTGTCGTTGGATCTTGGATCGAATCTCAGTCATCAACTCAAACCTCCGTGGTTCAAACCTATGTCAGGAACCTTACATATTCGACACTAGCACGATGTAAGGTTCCTGTCATGGGTCAGGCGGAGATCGAGCGTGGTGCGGGCTATCTGGTGAAAAGGGTGCAGCAAGGGCTGCGGCGCCGCTGCGACGCCGCGCTGAAGCCGACGGGGCTGTCGATGGCTCAGTACGCGATCTTGCGCGCTCTGCACGACCATCCCGACGCGTCGGCCTCAGAACTTGCTCGGCTGTGCTTTGTCACGCGCCA
>JBEKNM010000329.1:0-5492 GCA_049522835.1 Mycobacterium sp. | reverse complement strand
CCAGGTGAACGGGTGGTTCATGCCGGCGCCTCTCGCATTCGTTGATACTAAGTCAGTTACAGTATAGATTTCAGCGGTTCGTTCAGTGCGCGGCAAGGAGCTTTATGGCTGGAGAGGATTTCGCGGCGGCTGACCAGGCCAAAGTGCTGGAAGAGCTTCGGCAGCTGAAGGCGCGTTACTGCCGTTTTCTGGACACGAAAGCCGTCGAGTCCCACTTCGACCTGAACATGGTCGTCGCGGGTGACGACAGCGAGCACGTCGCGATCGTCTACGAAACGACCATCGCCACCAGCGATGGCGGCAAAACCAACATCGCCAGCATCGAGGTGTTCCACGTGGTTGCCGGCAGGATCACCGAGGTCTGGAACTGCGGCTACAAGCAAGGGGTTTGGAATTGACCAGCGCCGATCGCACGCTTGACGAACTGGGCTACTACTTGCTGGCCGGGGCAGGCGGCGAGGGACCGGCGACCTTGATGGACGAGGCTCGCCGCGGCGAGGAGTTGGGCTTCGGCACCGCATTCATCTCCGAACGCTGGAACGTCAAGGAGGCCTCGTCTCTTGTCGGGGCCGCATGCGCGGTCACCAACCGCATGCAGATCGCCACCGCCGCAACCAATCACAACACCCGTCATCCGCTGATCACCGGATCATGGGCGACAACCATGCACCGGCTCTCCGGCGGCCGGTTCACCCTGGGCGTCGGCCGCGGCATCGCCGCGATCTACGGAGCGTTCGGCATACCGGCGGTGACGACTGCACAGATGGAGGATTGGGCCAAAGTCATGCGCCGCCTTTGGCACGGCGAGGTGATCTTCAACCACGACGGACCGATCGGCAAATACAACATCCTGTTTCTCGACCCGGACTTCAACGAAGACATTCGATTGGCGCTGGTGGCATTCGGGCCCAACACACTCGCGCTCGGTGGCCGGGTGTTCGACGACGTCATCCTGCACACCTACTTCACCCCGGAGACGTTGCAGCGCTGCGTCAACACCGTCAAGTCCGCGGCGGAAGAGGCGGGCCGCGACCCGGACAGTGTGCGGGTGTGGTCGTGCTTCGCGACGGTCGGCGACCATCTTCCCGAACAGCTGCGGCTCAAGAAGACCGTTGCGCGGCTGGCCACCTATCTACAGGGGTACGGCGATCTCCTGGTGCAGACTAACGAGTGGGATCCGGCCGTGCTGCAGCGGTTTCGGGCAGACTCGGTGGTTACATCGATTGCCGGCGGAATCGATCACAAGGGTACGCCCGAGCAGATCGAGCACATCGCGACTTTGCTTCCCGACGAGTGGCTGGAACCGTCGGCCACCGGGTCAGCCCAGCAGTGCGTCGACCGCATTCGCAAAGAGTTCGAGTATGGAGCCGACGCGGTGATCATGCACGGCGCGACACCCGACGAGCTGGAGCCGATCGTCACGGAGTATCGGCACGGCGGCCTTTAGGTCCTTTACGGCATGATGACGGTCCGGGCCACCGGCTCGGCGGCGGCTTGCCGGCTGGACAGGCCGCGCAGCAGGGAAGCCAGCAGCGCGTCACGCGTCTCGCGGGGATCGATGAGTTCGTCGAATCCCATGTGCTCGGCTGACCGATACGACGCTTGCAACTCGGCGTTGCGCAGTTTCGCCGAGAGGTCTTCACCAGCGTGCGTAGCGCTGCTCAAGGCAGCCGCGCTCATGGCGCCCATCGTCGCGCCGGGGTAGGCGAAGGTCGCGACTTGCTGGTCGAAACCCAACAGCGACATGACCATGGAGCCGAACCCGTACGCCTTACGCAGCGTCAGGTGCAGTTTCAGCGTGGTGGCCGCGGTCTGGGCGGCGAACATCCGCGCGCCGGCACGCAAGACGCCGCTGCGCTCGGACCGACTACCGGGCAGCATGCCGGGGTTGTCGGCGAGGAAAACGATTGGTAGGTGGAATGAGTCGGCCACAGTAATGAAGTGCGCCGCCTTATCCGCAGCAGCAGCGTCGATGGAGCCGGCAAGCACCTGGGGCTGGTTCGCGACGACCGCGACCGGGTGGCCACCGAGGTGGGCCAGCGCACAGATGATCGCCGTGCCCAACTTCGGTTGGACTTCGAACCAGTCCGGCCGATCGAAGATCACGTCGAGCACGGCGCGAATGTCGTAGACACGGCGGTTGTCGCGAGAGACGATGTCAAGCAGTTCCGGCGTCTGCCGCGGCTCGCTGTCTTCGTCGGGGGGGCGCGGCGACGGGTACGACCATGCGCTCGGCGGGAAGTACGACAGGTAGCGGCGGATATCGGAGAGCACGGCTTCGTCGTCCTCGGCGACATTGTGGATCACGCCGCTGGGCAAAGCGACGTCCGGTCCGCCAAGGTCCTCCTTCGAGATGTCTTCTCCCGTAGCCTCTTTGACGACCGGGGGCCCCGCGGTGAATATTGCGCCCTGCCTGCTCATGATTCGGAAGTCGCACACCGGGGCCACCAGTGCGCCATGTCCAGCCGAGGGGCCGAGAACGGCGGCGACTGTGGGCACCTTGCCTGAGCACTGCGCTTGGGCGAGCAGGTCGGTCGGGGTGCGTCCGTAGTGCCCGCCGGTGGGACGAAAGCCGGCGCCTTCAAGCAACATCACCAGTGGAATTTTGTCGCGCAGCGCCATTTCGGCGATGCGGTATCGCTTGGAGTTGCCGCCTGGTCCGATGCTGCCGGCCATGGTGGTGAAGTCCTCTGCCCCCAACATCACCGGCGAGCCGTTGATCGAGCCGGAACCGACGACGAGCCCGTCGGCCGCGATGTCACCACCGACCAGTGTGCCGATCTCGCGGAATGTACCCGGGTCCAACAATCGCTCGACGCGCGCACGGGCGTCGAGCTTGCCCTTGGCGTGGTGCTTGTCGAGCCGCTCGGGGCCGCCCATCCCCAATGCGTGCTGACGGCGACGGTCGAGATCCTCGAGCGTTTCGTCCCAATCCCGGGCTTTCGTCATGCTTCTGTCCTACCTCGTGCAGATTACGGTCGCGCGCCTAGATGAGTAGGCTCACATACTGGATTGCTTACTGTAAAGTTACCCAGATGGGTAACACGCCCCGCCTGAAGATCGACGGGGGCATTCCCAACCAACTCGCCCGAGTGCCCGAGGCGGCCCGTTCCCTGGAACAAGACGGATACGACGGGGGCTGGACGGCCGAAACCAGTCACGACCCGTTTCTGCCGCTGCTGCTGGCCGCCGAACACACGTCGCGACTCGAGCTCGGCACCAATATCGCGGTGGCGTTCGCCCGCAATCCGATGATCGTCGCCAACATCGGCTGGGACCTGCAGAACTACTCCGGGGGCCGGTTCGTCCTTGGTCTGGGCACGCAGATCCAGCCCCACATCGAGAAGCGATTCAGCATGCCGTGGAGCCATCCGGCGCCTCGGATGAGCGAATTCGTCTCGGCGCTGCACGCGATCTGGTCTGCCTGGCAGGACGGCACCAAGCTTCGTTTCGAGGGTGATTTCTACACCCACAAAATCATGACTCCGATGTTCACGCCCGAGCCGCTGTCCCATCCCGCGCCCAAGATATTCATCGCCGCCGTTGGTGAGGCGATGACCGAGATGTGCGGCGAGGTCGCCGACGGCCACCTCGGTCACCCGTTCGTCTCCAAGCGCTACCTCGATGAGGTGACCGTACCGGCGCTACAACGAGGCATGCAGCGCTCCGGACGTCATCGCAACGATTTCGAGCTGTCGTCCGAGGTGCTCGTGGCCACCGGTGCCAATGGCGCCGAACTGGCAGCCGCCACCGCCGCCGTGCGCAAGCAGATTGCGTTCTACGGATCAACGCCTGCCTACCGCAAGGTGCTTGAGCTGCACGGCTGGGGCGACCTGCAATCCGAACTGCACCGTCTCTCCCTGGAAGGTGAGTGGGACACCATGGGCTCGCTCATCGACGATGAAATCCTCGCCGCGTTCGCCGTCGTCGGCTCGATCGACATCGTTGCGGCCGCCCTTCGAAGTCGCTGCGAGGGCGTGGTCGACCGCGTCCTGCCGATCTTTTTGACCGCGTCCAAGTCCTGTATTGCCGCCGCAGTGCAGGAGTTTCGCCGATGAGCGCGCCCACAATAGACGAGGCCGCCAAGCTCTTGGCGGATCCGCAGGCGTATACCGACGAGCGGCGGCTGCACGCGGCGCTGACTCAGTTGCGCGCCAACGCTCCGGTGTCGTGGGTCGAGGTGCCGAACTACCGGCCGTTCTGGGCGATTACCAAGCACGCCGACGTCATGGACATCGAACGCGGCAACATGCTGTTCACCAACTGGCCGCGACCGGTACTGACCACCGCCGAGGGCGACGAGCAGGCGGCCGCTGTGGGCGTGCGCACGCTGATCCACCTGGATGACCCAGAGCACCGGGTGGTGCGCGCGATCGGCTCGGACTGGTTTCGCCCAAAGGCGATGCGAGCGCTTAAGGTCCGCGTCGAAGAACTGGCCAAGATCTACGTCGACAAGATGATGGCCGCCGGCCCCGAGTGCGATTTCGTACAGCATGTCGCGGTCAACTACCCGCTCTACGTGATCATGTCGCTGCTGGGGTTGCCCGAGGCAGACTTCCCGCGAATGCTCGAACTGACCCAGGAGTTGTTCGGCAGTGACGACAGCGAGTTCAAGCGTGGCAGCACCAGCGAGGATCAGCTTCCCGCGTTGCTCGACATGTTCGGATACTTCAACGCGGTGACCGCATCACGCAGGGAGCATCCGACCGAAGATCTCGCGTCGGCGATCGCCAACGCCCGCGTCGACGGCGAGCCGCTGTCGGATATCGACACCGTGTCCTACTACCTCATTGTCGCCACCGCCGGTCACGACACCACCAGCGCGACCATCTCCGGCGGCCTGCACGCACTCATCGAGAATCCCGACCAACTTGAACGCCTACGCGACAATCTCGACCTGATGCCATCTGCTACCGAGGAGATGATCCGCTGGGTCACCCCGGTCAAGGAGTTCATGCGCACCGCCGCGAGGGACACCGAGGTGCGCGGAATACCCATCGCTGCAGGCGACTCCGTGTTGCTCTCCTATGTGTCGGCCAATCGTGACGAGGACGCCTTCGAGGACCCATTCCGCTTCGACGTCGGCCGCGAACCCAACAAACACGTGGCCTTCGGCTACGGCGTGCACTTCTGCATGGGTGCGGCCCTGGCCCGCATGGAGGTCAACAGTTTCTTCAGGGAGTTACTGCCCAGATTGAAATCCATTGAGATGGGCGGCGATCCGCAATTCACCGCCACAACGTTCGTCGGCGGCCTAAAACATCTGCCGGTTCGCTACTCGCTGGTGTGAGCGACTGCCTAGGGAGTCAGCACCACCGAGCCGACGGTCTTGCGACCCTGAAGGTCGCGATGCGCGTCGGCCGCGTCCCGAAGTGGGTAGTGCCCACTCACCGTGACCTTAATGGTCCCGTCTGCTATCGAGTTGAATAGTTCGCCAGTCCGCCAGGTGAATTCGTCGCGAGTGCGGACAAAATGGATCCGCGAGGGCCGGG
>JBEKNM010000328.1:0-5513 GCA_049522835.1 Mycobacterium sp. | reverse complement strand
AGGCCCCCGGGTACCAGGTACCCGGGGGCCTAACTGTGCTGCACCGCGGGTACCTAGTGCCAGGTAGACCCGCTCAGAACCGCCCGCCGCCACCCATGAATCCGCCGTCGGACGTGCCTGACGACCCGCCGAACGATGTCGGGCTCCAGCTGCCCAACCCACCGCCCAGGCCTCCGCTGAGGAGGTCGCCGACGATGATCCCGCCGAGTAGCGCGCCGGTGTCGTTGCCTCCCCGGCGGCGGGCGTAGGCGTGCTCTGCCGACTGTACGTCGGCATTAGCCAGTGACTGCGCCTGAGCGGCCAGCGTGGAGGCCACATTGGCATGCGCAATCGCCTCGGCGATGTTGGTCGACTTCTTGCCTTGCGCGGCTTGCAGGTGCCGTTTGGCTTCCTCGAGCCGGGTCCGGGCGTCGGCCCCGATGCTGCCGCGACGGGTGTCGATGTACTCGGAGACTCCGCGCACCCGCGACTCCGCGGTGAACACGGCCTGCTCGAATGAACGGTTGAGCCGATCGGCGTTCGCCTCTTCATTGGCCAGAGTCGCCAGTAGTCGGTCGAGGACCGTGTCGGCTTGGGTCAACCGGACGAACGCGCTCAGTGGGTCGGCGGAGCCACCGCCGCGGGCGTCGTCCAGGGCTCTGGCCGCCGCATCGCGCGCCGCGATCAGGTCCCTGGTGTGCGCAGACTTGCGGTTCTGCGTCGGCTGCAGTCGCCCATTAGCCTGTTTGACCCCCGCCTCGAGGTCGGCAATCACCGACGGCAGCGCGGCAATGGCGCGCCGGATGTCATCGGCCGCGGTGTCCACCGCATCTAGCAGCGCACGTGCTTGCCCGAGTGCCGACTCCGCGGCACGAAACGAATCCACCAATCCGGCCTGTTGTCCACTCACCGACTGGCCGGCCAAATCACGGGCCGAGCTGATGTTGCGGTCGGCAAAGGCCAGCCGTTCCTTGGCGGTCGCGATATTGCCGGAGACCGAAGTCAGTGCCGCAGCGTCGAATTCGCTGTGCAGCTCGACCAGGCGCTGTTCGGTCGGGGTAACACGGGAGGTGAGTTCGACATACTGCTGCGTCAGACCGTCGAGCAGGGACGGGGCGTTGACCACCAAATCCCGCAGCTGCTCGAACGCCTCGGTTTGTGATTCCAGTTCGCGGTCGGCGCGGGCCGCCGACACGATCACCGTCGTGAGCAGTTGGCGGCGCTGCTCCGCCGTCAGGGGGGTGCCGTCGTCAAGTTGCTTACGCACCGTGAAGGCCTGGGAAAGAGCCGCTTTGGCGTTGTCGACCGCTTTGCTGAACGGATCGGTCCGGCCCGCGCCGAACTCGTCGATCGCCACTGTGAGCTCATTGGAGCTGGTGCGCAGCGCATTATCGACGTCCACTACCTTCGACCGGGATAGGTCGTCCAGGGCCTCAACCGGCAGGGCGGCCAAGGCGTCGGCGTCCGTGGGATCGACGCGTCGTGCCGCGGCCAGCGCGGCGGCACGACGCCGCCGGGCGCGATAGCGCATGACGATCATCAAGACCACCACCGCGACGACAATCAAGCCGAGCACACCCAGCAGCAAAACTCGACCAGACGAACTCGGTGCCACATTGAGTCCGTCCGCCGCCACAATCGCCGCACCGCTCCAATCATTGTTTCGCAGGGCGGGTTCGATCTGATTGCGCCGCAGGTCGTCTACCTGGCTCTGGCTGACGCCTTTGACGGTGGACGGCACCAGGAAGGCATAAGCCCGCCCGGCCGTGCTCACGGCCAGCAGTGCGTCGTAGTCGCCGAAGTCGCTGGCGCGCGAAGTCCGCTGTGCCCAGTTCACCGCGCTCAGCCCCGAGAAATTGTCGACGTAGACCACCCACAGCCGGATGTGGCGTTCGGTGTAGAGCTTGCCGAGGGCTGCCGCGACCGTGGCGCGGCCGGAGTTTGAAAGGACATCGGTGTTGTCGGTGACGTAGTTGGTGAGCTGGGATGGTGGTTGCGCGCCGGCAGGCGGTGCCAGCAGGAGGCCTACGGTGAGGATCGTCAGGATCACGCTGAACAGGCGAGCAGTGCGCATAGGTCAATCTAGCCCGGTAACGACGCACGCCGGAACGGCTTGAGGTTGGGGCACGCCCCCACAAGTGGGAGTACCCCACCCGCTTGCGGGGGCGAGGCGGGGCGAGATCGAACCGCCTCTTGCGCGTCCCTGGCAGACTGTGCGTCGGTGATCGCGAATCAGCAAGACCCCTATGACGCCTTCGACCGCGAGCGGCGGGTACTCGAAGCGCCGAAGACTGCAGGTCTGCCGGGTTCCGAAGGTCAGCACCGCACCGAGTTCGCCAGGGACCGGGCGCGGGTGCTGCATAGTGCCGCGTTGCGCCGGCTGGCTGACAAGACGCAGGTCGTCGGCCCCCGTGAAGGTGACACGCCGCGCACTCGGCTGACCCACTCGCTGGAAGTTGCCCAGATCGGGCGGGGAATGGCGATTGCGCTGGGCTGTGACCTCGACCTCGTCGAGATGGCCGGTCTGGCTCACGACATCGGGCACCCGCCTTATGGGCATAATGGCGAACGGGCGCTCGACGAGGTCGCGGCCGGCCACGGAGGCTTTGAGGGCAATGCCCAGAATTTTCGGATCCTGACCAGTCTTGAACCCAAAGTACTTGACGCACAGGGGCGTAGCGCCGGGCTGAATCTGACGCGCGCATCGCTGGACGCAGTCACCAAATATCCGTGGACGCGTGGTCACGGGCAACGCAAATTCGGGTTTTATGAAGAGGACCGCGAGTCGGCGGCCTGGGTGCGCACACGCGCGCCGGCGGATCGGATGTGCCTGGAAGCACAAGTGATGGACTGGGCCGACGACGTCGCATATTCGGTGCACGACGTTGAGGACGGCGTCGTGTCCCAACGCATCGACCTGCGCGTGCTCGCCGACGAGGACGAGGCCGCCGCGTTGGCCAAGCTGGGGGAGAGCGAATTCAACCGGGTGAGTGCTGACGACTTCATGGCGGCCGCGCGACGGCTGTCTGGGCTGCCGGTGGTCGCCACAGTCGGCAAGTACGACGCCACGTTGGCAGCGTCGGTCGCGCTGAAACGCTTGACCAGTGAATTGGTGGGCCGGTTCGCTTCGGCCGCGATCGCGACCACCCGCGCCACGGCTGGTCCCGGGCCGCTGGCGCGCTACCGGGCCGACTTGCAGGTCCCCGACCTGGTGCGCGCCGAGGTTGCTTTGCTGAAAATCCTGGCGCTGCAATTCATCATGTCCGACCCGCGGCATCTGGAAACTCAGGCTCGGCAGCGCGAACGTATCCATCAGGTGGCGCGCTGGATGTATGCCGGCGCTCCGCGAACACTCGACCCGATCTTTGCGGCGGAGTTCATCACCGCCGCCGACGATGGCGCCCGGTGGCGGGTCATCGTCGATCAGATCGCCTCTTATACCGAAGGTCGTATGGAGCGCGTCGAGGCGGGCCAGGCGCGCCCCTAGCCTGCGCGGGAAACCAGAGTTACGCTCCCGACATGATCAAGCTCACCGCCGCAGCCACCTTCCTGCTGCCGCTTTCCGTCGTGGCCCTCAGCGCATGCAGTTCCCCGCAGCATGCGAGCACTCAGCCGGGCACTACCCCTGCGATCAAGAGCGATTCGCCACAGTCATCGTCGGCGGCGACCAGTCCGCCGGCCGGTGCTGAACCGCTTGCCGCACAACTGAAAACGCCTGATGGCCGGGAAGTGGCCACGGCGACGTTCGAGTTCAACGGCGGCTATGTCACCGTCACGGTGAAGACGGTTGCTGCCGGGATCCTGGCGCCCGGATTTCACGGCCTGCACGTTCACGAGATCGGCAAGTGTGAGCCCAACTCGGTAGCTCCGGCCGGCGGTGCGCCCGGTAACTTCTTGTCCGCGGGCGGCCACTACCAGGCGCCCGGACATACCGGGAAGCCTGAAAGCGGCGATCTGACGTCGCTTGAGGTTCGCCAGGACGGTTCCGCTTACCTGGTGACCACCACGGATGCGTTTACCAGGGACCAGTTGCTGGCAGGGAACAAGACCGCTTTGATGCTGCACGACGCCGAAGGCGGCGGAATGGGCGGGATGATGGCGATGGACCGAGTCGCATGCGGCGTCATCGGACCGGGCAGCTGAACTCGGCCACCCAATCCGGCGCCTAGACTGACCCGATGGCCGGCCGGATCCCCGATCGTGATGTCGCCGCCATCCGTGAGCGGGTCCACATTGAGGAAATCGTCGGCGACTACGTCCAATTGCGGCGCGCCGGGGCCGATTCGCTCAAGGGCCTGTGCCCGTTCCACGACGAGAAGTCACCGTCATTTCACGTCCGCCCCAACCATGGGCACTTCCATTGCTTCGGCTGCGGCGAAGGCGGCGACGTGTACGCGTTCATCCAGAAGATCGAGCACGTCAGCTTTGTCGAGGCGGTCGAACTGCTCGCCGACCGAGTCGGTCACACCATCAGCTACACCGGCCCGGCTACCAGCGTGCAGCGCGATCGCGGTAGTCGCAGCAGGCTCGTCGCGGCCAACGCGGCCGCGGCCGAGTTCTATGCGGCGGCGCTGGAGTCCGACGAGGCGGCACCGGCCCGCCAGTATCTGACGGAGCGCAACTTCGATGCCGAGGCCGCCCGTCGCTTCGGTTGCGGATTCGCGCCGTCGGGCTGGGAATCGCTGACAAAACATCTGCAGCGCAAGGGTTTTGAGTTCAAAGAGCTGGAAGCGGCCGGCCTGTCGCGGCAGGGACGCCGTGGCCCGATGGACCGCTTCCACCGGCGGCTGCTGTGGCCGATACGGACATCGGCCGGCGAGGTGATCGGGTTTGGCGCCCGGCGACTGTTCGACGACGACCCGATGGAAGCCAAGTACATCAATACGCCAGAGACGCTGCTGTACAAGAAGTCGTCGGTGATGTTCGGTATCGACTTGGCCAAACGCGACATCGCCAAGGGGCATCAGGCGGTCGTCGTCGAGGGCTACACCGACGTGATGGCAATGCATCTGGCCGGGGTCGCCACCGCGGTCGCGTCGTGCGGTACCGCATTCGGTGACGAGCACCTGTCGATGCTGCGCAGATTGATGATGGACGACAGCTTCTTTCGCGGTGAACTGATCTACGTTTTCGACGGCGACGCAGCCGGGCGCGCCGCCGCGCTCAAAGCATTCGACGGCGAGCAGAACTTGGCGGGGCAGTCCTTTGTCGCAGTTGCACCGGACGGCATGGACCCCTGCGACCTGCGGCTGAAGTCCGGCGACGGGGCGCTGCGCGACCTGGTGGCGCGACGAACCCCGTTGTTTGAGTTCGCGATTCGCACCGCGATTGCCGAGATGGACCTGGACAATGCCGAGGGCAGGGTCGCCGCGCTACGTCGCTGCGTACCCATGGTGGGCCAGATCAAGGAACCCACGCTACGTGATGAGTACGCCCGGCAGCTTGCCGGCTGGGTCGGCTGGGACGACGTTCCGCAGCTCATCGACCGGGTGCGGGGCGAGGCCAAAAAGGCCAAAACCCCCGGTCGCGGTGGC
>JBEKNM010000327.1:0-5556 GCA_049522835.1 Mycobacterium sp. | reverse complement strand
ACGGACGATTTCCCCTGTTGCTGGGTAACCAGGCAGCCGATCTTCTATGCGTCACCCGCGTCATTCGCCGATATCGGGCGTAACGGTGCCGGCCAATCAGCGGCGGGTCACTCGTCGCTATCGGATTTGCTCGGACACTCCTCACGGATTGTTTCATTTTGCTGGACAAAAGACGCGTAGATGTCGAGCAGAACCTGCTTCTGGCGCTCGGTGATCGCCGCGTCGGTGATGATGGCGTCACGCACTTCGCCGGCCTCGCTTGGCTCGAGAATCCCGGCCCGCACGTAAAGAACCTCGGCGGAAACGCGCAGCGCCTTCGCGATCTGGCTCAGAACGTCGGCCGAGGGCTTACGCAACCCACGTTCCACCTGGCTCAGGTATGGATTGCTGACACCAGCCCGTTCGGCAAGCTGGCGTACCGAGACCTGTGCCGTCTCGCGCTGGCTTCTGATGAAGCTGCCGATGTCGGACGCCACCTCAGAAGCCGCCGTGGACACCTTGGCAGAGAGCTTCTCCTCGGGTGCCATTGCATTCTCCTGGTTCGGATGGGTAGCTATGGCACCAGATTACAAACGAGTGCTTGCTTTTGCAAGCGGCTTGTTAGCACTATTCAGAACAGTAGCTGCGCCACGGCGTAGATCACCAGCCCCGCCAGTGCGCCCACCACGGTGCCGTTGATCCGAATAAACTGCAGGTCACGACCGACGTGCAGCTCGATCCGTCGGCTGGCTTCCTCGGCGTCCCAGCGCTCGATCGTCTCGGTGATAATCGCGGTGATCTCAAACCCATATTGCGAGACCAGATGCTTGGCCGCGCGCCCCATCCAGTCATCGACCTTGTCGCGCAGGGCTGCGTCGTCGCGCAGTGATTCCCCAATGCGCACCACCGTATCGGCGATGCGGCTGCGCAATGTGCTCGACGGGTCGTCAACGCCTTCGAGCACCAGCCGTTTCAGCGTCTTCCAAGCCGTCGCGGCGGCACTGGCGATCTCATCGCGCGCCATCAGCTGCTCTTTGATCGCATCGGCGCGCGCGATGGTGTCCGGGTCGTGCTGCAGATCGTCGGCGAATTCGAACAAAAAGCGGGTCGCCGACCGGCGCAATTCGTGGTCAGGGTTGCGACGCACCTTGTCGGTGAAGTCCATCAACTCGCGGTGGATGCGGTCGCCGACCAGGTGGTCGATGAATCGAGGCGACCAGCTTGGCGAGTCGCGCTCAACCACCCGCTGGATGATCTCGCCGGCGTTCAGCGACCACTGAAACGCTCGGTCGGCCAGCAACTGAATCAGGGCCTCTTGCCGGTTCTCGGCCAGTAAGGTCCCGAGCACCCGGCCCACCGGTGGGCCCCACTGCGGTTCGGCGATACGCCGCACGATCATCCGATCGATCACCTGCTGGACGTCCTCGTCTCTCAGCAACTCCACCAATACCCGTAACACCGTTGCGGTCTCGCCGGCCACCCGCTCGGCGTGCGTGGTCTCCGACAGCCACTTACCCAGCCGGCTGGGCACCTGCGCGTCGCGCAGCTTGGTCTCCACGACTTGTGGCGACAGGAAGTTCTCCCGCACGAAGGTTCCCAGGCCCTCGCCGAGCTGATCTTTCTTTCGCTTGATGATCGCGGTGTGCGGAATCGGCAGGCCCAGTGGATGTTTGAACAACGCGGTAACGGCGAACCAGTCCGCCAGCGCGCCCACCATGCCAGCCTCCGCGGCCGCGGCGACATAACCGACCCAGGTGGCCGTAGTGCCGTGAGCCTGCGCCCATCGACAGGCGAGAAACACGCCGATGGCACCGATCAGAAAGCTCAGTGCCACCACTTTCATCCGGCGCAGCGCAACCTTTCGCTCCGCGTCCGCCTGAGGATCTGCCCCGGCGAACGATTCAGCGAAAGACGTCCGGACCCGGCGCGCCACGGTCGGCGGCGTGATCGAGTCCAGCCCAGGCGTCAGCGAGTCCGATGCGTCCCCTGTTTGTGAGGCTCTATGTGCCACCACACCATCATCCGCTATCGCCGGGACCAGTTAATGTGACGACACTGTTTAGGTCCTCCCAGCGCATGCGGCCGATACGTCGGACGGCCCGTAGTATGCAAGGCGTCTAGTGAATTGGAATCCTCGACAGTGGCAGACCACATCCCGGATCGGACCGTGAAGACCGACGGTCGCAAGCGGCGCTGGCACCAACACAAGGTGGAGCGGCGCAATGAGCTGGTTGACGGCACGATTGTGGCGATTCGCCGACACGGCCGCTCCCTGAGCATGGACGAAATAGCGGCGGAGATCGGGGTCTCCAAGACGGTGCTCTACCGCTACTTCGTCGACAAGAACGACCTGACGACCGCGGTGATGATGCGCTTCACGCAGACGACGTTGATTCCCAATATGGCTAAGGCGTTGTCATCCAATCTGGATGGGTTCGACCTGGCCCGCGAGATCATCCGGGTATACGTCGACACTGTGGCGGGCGAGCCCGAGCCGTATCGATTTGTAATGGCTAACAGCTCAGCCAGCAAAAGCAAAGTGATCGCCGACTCCGAGCGGATCATTGCCCGCATGCTCGCGGTGATGCTGCGCCGCCGGATGGCCCAAGCGGGAATCGACACTGGTGGCGTGGAACCGTGGAGCTACCTGATCGTCGGCGGCGTACAACTGGCCACCCACTCGTGGATGTCGGACCCGCGGATGAGCCGCGACGAGCTGATCGACTACCTGACCATGCTGAGCTGGAGCGCACTGTGCGGGATCGTCGAGGTCGCCGGATCACTGGACAAGTTCCGCGAGGAGCCGCATCCTTCGCCGATCGTCCCGCCCCGATCGCTTTGAGGCCGGTCTGGACTCTAGGAAGCCCTCGCGTAGGCGGTGCACCCTGCCTAAGGCGGGTGCGCTGCTGGTCGCGGGCCTGGCCCCGGGGTGTGACCCACACCCTTCGCCAGAATTGCGATTGGAGCCGTTCCAGCCGCTAAAATGCCTAGAACGCATCCGGGGTTGACCAGGTGCGTGTTTGCGGCGCCTTGAACGCCTCCAGGACACAGAAAGGCCCACAATCTATGTCCGTGCAGCTCACGCCGCATTTTGGCAACGTACAAGCGCATTACGATCTATCGGACGACTTCTTCCGGCTGTTCCTCGACCCCACCCAGATCTACAGCTGCGCGTACTTCGAGCGCGACGACATGACGCTGCAGGAAGCGCAGATCGCCAAGGTCGACCTCTCGCTGTCCAAATTGCGTCTCGAGCCAGGGATGACGCTGCTCGACATCGGCTGCGGCTGGGGCGCCACGATGAAACGCGCGATCGAGAAATACGACGTCAACGTGATCGGCCTGACGTTGTCCCAGAACCAGGCCGAACACGTCCAGAAGATGTTCGACCAGATGGACACCCCGCGCTCCGCGCGCGTGCTGCTGGAGGGCTGGGAGAAGTTCCACGAGCCCGTCGACCGCATTGTCTCGATCGGCGCATTCGAGCACTTCGGGCGCCAGCGCTACCCTCGCTTCTTCAAGATGGCCTACGAGGTGCTGCCGCCCGACGGCGTGATGATGCTGCACACCATCGTGCGTCCCACCTTCAGACAAGCCAAGGCGCAGGGCACGCCGTTGACCCGCGAAATCGTCCACTTCACCCAGTTCATTCTGGCCGAGATTTTCCCCGGCGGCTGGCTGCCAACTGTTCCGGTGGTCGAGGAGCACGCCGGCGCGGCCGGCTTCAAATTGACGCGGATCCAGTCATTGCAGCTGCACTACGCCAGGACCCTGGAGACGTGGGCTGCCGCACTCGAGGCCAACAAGGACAAGGCCCTGGCGATCCAACCGGAGCAGGTGTACGACCGCTACATGAAGTACCTGACCGGCTGCGCGAAGCTGTTCCGCCAGGGGTACACCGACGTCGACCAATTCACTTTGGAAAAGTAACCAGAGCAGAACAGCACACACGGCGGGCCGGCAGTTCCTGCCCGCCCGCCTACTTCACCAGCGTGAACTGTCCGACGTTGCTGATGCCCTTGCGGAAGAAGTCCTCACACCCGGTCAGGTAGTGCATGTAGCGGTCGTAGACCTCTTGAGACTGGATGGCGACGGCGCGGTCGCGATTGGCTTCCAGATTGGCTGCCCAGATGTTCAGCGTCCGCTCGTAGTGCTTCTGCAGCAATTGCGCCTTTTCGACCGAGAACCCTGCGGCCTGGGCGAATTTGAATATATCTTCCTGCGACGGCAACTGTCCGCCCGGGAAAATCTCTGTGCCGATGAATCGCGCGAACCGTATATCGCGCATCGTCAGCCTGATACCGCGCTCGAACATCATTTTCTGGGAATAGGTCAAAATTGTATGCAGCAACATCCTGCCGTCGTCGGGAAGGACGTTGTAGGAGCGATCGAAGAATGCGTCATAACGCTCCATCTTGAACGCTTCGAAGGCGCCGATGGTGACGATCCGGTCGACCTTGTCCTCGAACTCTTCCCATCCCTGAAGCCGCACTTCGACGTTGCGCTGTGTCGGGATTGCGGAAAGTTTGGCCTTGCTGTACTCGAACTGATTGCGACTCAGCGTGATTCCGATCACGTTGACATCGAACTTCTCGATCGCTCGTTGCAGCGCCCCACCCCAGCCGCAGCCAATGTCGAGCAAAGTCATCCCGGGCTCGAGGTTCAGCTTCCCTAACGCCAAGTCGAACTTCGCGTTTTGGGCTTCTTCGAGGGTCATATCGTCGCGCTCGAAGTATGCGCAGGTGTAACCCATCGTCGGGTCTAAAAATAACGAGAAAAACTCATCAGAGATGTCATAGATAGACTGCGACTCTTCGTAATAGGGCTTCAATTGCGTCATGCTCGGTGGATACCTCTCATCTGTTGATCTCGAGCATAATACCCGTTCCGCCGAAACAGCTGTCGCACACGCTCAATCGATAAATCTCGACACGATATCACGGCACCGCCCAGGGGCGGCAGTGGCGGCTCACCGCGTCAGTACGTGTAGAAGCCCTGACCCGATTTCTTGCCCAGCAGACCCGCCTCGACCATGCGGAGCAGCAGTGGCGGCGGACCGTACTGCGGCTCCTTGAATTCCTCGAACATCTTGTCGGCGATCAGCTTGAGGGTGTCCAGGCCAACGAGATCAGACAGCCGCAACGGCCCCATCGGGTGCGATAGTCCCGCAACAACCGCCTTGTCGACATCTTCGACGGTGGCAAACCCACCCTCGACCATCCGGATCGCCGACAGCAGGTACGGCACCAATAGCGCATTAACCACGAAGCCGGACCGGTCAGAGCAGCGCACTACCTGTTTGCCCAGAACCGCACTGGCGAACTCCTCGGTGCGTGCGGCGGCGGCCTCGTCGGTGACCAGCGTGCTGACCAGCTCGACCAGTGGTAGCACCGGGACCGGATTGAAAAAGTGCAGGCCCAACACTCGTTGTGGGTTCTTGGTGGCCGCAGCGATCTTCATGATCGGGATACTTGAGGTGTTCGAAGCCAACACCGCATCGGGATCGCCGACGACCCGATCGAGTTCGGAGAAGATCTCCGCCTTGATGGTCTCATCTTCGACAACCGCCTCGATGAC
>JBEKNM010000326.1:0-5556 GCA_049522835.1 Mycobacterium sp. | reverse complement strand
GTGATGCCCAGCAGGCCACCGTTGACGCCGTCCTGCCAGGTGTCGGTGTCCTGCTTCTTGGCGTTGTAGTCGGGGGTGATGCGGAACCTCGGGATCTCGGTGACGCCGTTGACGTGCAGCATCGGCTGCTGGCAGGGGAAGGCCAGCCCGACCGCCCAGTCCATCAACACCGGCTGCGTCGAGCCGATGTACTCCTGCAGCGAGCGCAGCTCCGGCACCCGCGGCGGGGTCACCGCGATCCAGTCGTCCGGCGTCAGGGACAGGTCCTCGGCGACCACCCGCACCGCGACGGCGTCGGCGGGCATCTGGGAGCGCGCGAAGCGCAGATTGCGCCACACCTTCGGCTGCTCCCCGTACAGGTCGTAGGGCGTCAGGCGGCCGGCGGGCAACACGGAGCCGCCGGGACCGGGCTTGCCGAATTCCAGCACGACCGTCTGTCCGTTGGTGTGGTGGTGCAGGATGCTGTCGCCGGCGATCGTGCCCGCGGCGGTGACAACCACCAGCGGGTGTCCGGCGTCGGGTTTAGGCAGCTGGTACCACGCCGAGGTGAGCCTGCTCTGCTGTTGCGCGCCGGTGGTGTAGCTGCCGGCCAGCGGAACCCGTTGCGGGTCAAGGCCGTAGGGCAGTGGCGCCGTTGACCCGTTGATGCCCGGTGTCTTCAGCTTGGTCGGCCCATCCCAGTCGTAGTCGGTACCGGGCTGCGGCACCGACGTCTCCCGGACGGCTTCGGCCAGGGTGCGTTCCGGCACCCCGTTGGGGGTGAAGCCCGTTGGGTCGACGCCGCCCAGCGGCCCTAAATGGCCGTAATTGTCGGGCAGGGGCGCCATAAAACCGGCGTTGCTGTCCGGCTCGACGAGCACATCGTCGGCCAGGCCGCAGCCTCCGCTGAACTCGCGCAGGTTGTCCCGGGCATTGGAGTAGGTGGGGTACTGCCGCACGATGCCGGCCACCATCGAGCCGACGAACACCAGCGCCATGAAGCCCGCCGCGAGAGGGATAGGCGCCGCCGTCAGCGCGCGCGCCAGTCGGCCCTCGCCATGGCTGGTGTCCGCGAAGTGCAGCCAGGCCGCGTACACCGCGGTGATCGCGAACAGTGCAAAAAATATTGCGCTGATGGGTATTCCACCGATTTTCGGTGTGGAGTTGTTGAACGGCACGCCATAGCTCGAGACGTACCACCAACCGTTGGTGCCGGCGAAACACAGTGCCAATACGAACATCACCGCCGCCAGGAACGCCATCCGGTTACGCGACCAGCGCAGCACCTTCGGTGACACCAGCACCGTCGTCAGCGCGGCCATCGCCGCGCCCACCGCGGCGAAGAGCCCGAAGTGGTGCACCCACTTGGTGGGGGTGAACATCAGGAAGAACATGGTGCCGAAGATGACACCCATCAGCCGCCACGCCGGCCCGCGGGCGACCCCGGGAACTCGCTTGCGCCGCAACATGATGAATACCGCGGTGAACAGGCACAGCGCGGTGATCAGGAAGCCGAAGCGGCGCGATAGCGAGCCGTCGACGGTGGGCAGGATCAGGTAGTAGTAGCGCAGGTTCTCGGTGTACCAGGCCTGGCTGGGCCCGATCGCGGTGCGAATCCTGGTGGCTTCCAGAACCGTTGACAGTGTCTGGTCGGCGAACACCACGGTGAGGATGACGGAACCGGCTGCCAGCATCGGGGCCACCAGCGGCCAGGTGCCGACCAGGCGATGCCGGCGCACCAAAATCCGCAGAATCGGACGGCCACCGGCAACCAATGCGGCCACCGCGATCAGGCCGGTGGGTTGGACGCCCAAGGTGAACGCCGCGGCCACCACCGCCAGCGCCGCAGGTGTCAGCCGAGAGGCGCACATCGAGCGCTCGATCAGCACGTAAGTGATCAGTGAACCGAGCGCGATGATGGGCTCGGGACGAAGACCGTTGTCGAACGGCATCCACGCGGTCAGCAGGACCAAGCCGGCCGCCCAGTTCGCGGCCTTGCTTGATGTCACTGCAGGCCCCAACCGGGGCAGTACCTCACGCGACAGCAGCAGCCAGCACAGCACTCCGGCGATCAAGTCCGGCAACCGCATCCACAGGCTGGCGTCGCTGACGTGGGTCATCAGCGCCAGCAAGTTGTAGTACCAACCGAAGGGGTCCTCCGGGCTGCCGAACCAGCGGAAGTAGTTGGACATGTAGCCGGCATGGTCGGCGACCCGAGCCATGCCCTGGATGTAGCCGTCGTCAGAGGAGTTCGCCCCGATCACATGCCACAGCACGAACCCGAAAATCACCGTGGCGTCGGCGAGGGTGAACTTTTTCCAGCGAGTCGGGATGAGCCGGTGCATCCGGCGACCATCGAGCTGGTCCAGTCGCCACAGTGCGACCAGCGAGACGATGGTGGACAGGATGGCGCCCACCATCGCCAGCAGCTTCAATGTTGTTGGGGTGGTGGAGAACCGGGTGTCGATGGTCGCAGAGAACCGCAATCCCGGCGGGGCGGGACCGGTCAGGTCGGTGAACACCCCGACGATTTGCGGGCGCAGGTTGGGATCGGCGAAACCGCCGGACTGCGGCTTGCCCGCGGCGTCGGTCAGCCCGACAAAGGTAGCGAAAGTGCCTGCGCGCGTGGAAGTTATTTCTATGCTGGAACATCCGGGGGCACCGGGGCCCCCCTCCGCTTGGTCGCGCGACACGGTGGCGATCACCACGTTGCGGTCGGTGACGTCGACGCGCTTGCCGTTGACCACCACGAACAACGCATTGAGAGCAGCGTCCTTGCCCTTCTTTGGCGCGGTGCTCAACACGACGCCGCCGTCGGCCGGCAGGTCGCGCACCACGGCGCACGGCACGGTGGCCGTGACGTCCACCGGTGATAGCGAAATCATCGGTGCCGTAACGCTATTCAATTGACCGTTTTGCGGCCAGTTCAGCATCGCGGTCGTCTGCACCACCGGCAGCAACGGTGTCGCCACCGACAACAGGAAGCCGAGCAGGCCGGCGATGGTGGCGACCCAGCGCGTCGTCCGCACGTTGCGGCCGGCGGCAGCTTCTGCGTGTCTTTCGATGAGCTGGCTCATGGCAGTGCCCGAATCGGCCCTTGCCGGCTCCAGCCGTACATGGTTTGAACGCCCTGTTCGATGACGGCGTTCGGCGCCTGATCACTGGGCACCAGTGGGAAGTACTGCTCGACCGATCCCCAGTCCCGATACCAGTCGCCGCGCAGGTAGGTCGAGATCGTGGACGTCCGCAGCAGCACTTGGGTGAACAGGAACGGGCCGCCGGTCTCGCCGGCCTCCCAACCGTTCGACGACGACGCCGTCTGTTTGTGGTCGGGAAGGATGCGGTACCCCGGAAGTTCGGCAACGCCGAGGTGTTCGGAGAACGGCCGCTGGCACGGGAAGTTCGCTGCCGTTGCGATGTCCAACAGCACCGGGGTCTGCGATCCGATCAGCTGTTGCAGGGTTTCCAGCACCGGGACTCGTGGCGGCGTGAACGCGAACCACTGGTCAGAGCTCAGGTTCGGGTCGTAGGCGACGATGCGTGCCACATTGGCCTCCGGCGGCGCCCAGGTCAGCGGGAACCGCAGATTGCGCCACGCCGGCTCTGGCCCGTTGTCAATGGGCTGCACCTCCCCGAGTGGCTGGGTGGTGCCGTCGGGGTGAGAAATGCCCCACTGCAATTTCAGCGACTGCCCGTAGGTGAAGGTGCCGTCCTCCTTGTACGACCAGATGGCACCGGACGCCGATACCACGACCAGTGGCCGGTCGGTGGTCCGTGGCGGTAACTGGTACCACGAGGAGGTGGCGGTGGCGGCCAGGGTGTTCTCGTCGTAGCTGCCCATCACCGGGGTGCGGGCCGGGTCGAGGCCGAACGGTAGTGCGACGTTCGACCCGTTCACCCCGACCGGGCCTTTCCCGCCGGCCGTACCCGCGGAGTCACTCATGGCGGCGTTGGGTTTGTTAGGTGACGCGTCGGAGTTGACCACGCCCGGTTTGGTCACCACCGGGTACGACCTCAGGTCATCACCCACCCCGTTGGGCTTGAACCCGACCGGGTTGATGCCCCCCAGGGGGCCGTCGGGGCCAAAGGTTTGCCCAGGAATCGGTTGCAGCAGGCCAACATTGGGGTCTGACTCGGTCAGTACGTCGTCGGCCATGGCGCAGCTCTTGGGGGACAGTCCGGACTCCAACGCAGCCAGGTTGGCCTTGGCGGTGGTGTAGAGCGGGTATCGGAACGCCGCACCCTTGGCCAGCGACCCGACTTCGCCGAGCACCATGATGGTGGCGACCACCAGCAGCGGGGTGGAGGCCAGGACGCGGTTACGCCGGCTGTCTTTGACCTCGGTGTGTCCGGCGTAGTCCATCCGGAAGTGCTGCCAGGCGCCCAACAATCCGGTGAGGATCGACAGCGTCAAGAACATCGACGTCACCGGATGGCTGGCGATGACGGGCTGAATATCGAACCACGGGACCCCGTAGTTGCCGACGTAGAACCAGCCGTTGATACCCGAGGTGGCCCATGCCAACACGAACAGCAGGGCGGTCACATACAGCGTCAGGTTGCGGCGGTTGTGCAGGCCGATCCGGGCGAAGGTGAACGCGGTGACCGCGCCCAGGGCTCCGGCCAGTCCGGCGAACGCACCGAACTGCACGGCCCACTTCGTCGGTGTGAAGAACAGCAGAAGTAGGCCGACCGCGGTGGTGCCGATCAACCGCCACGCCGGGCCGCTGGCCAAACCCGGCACCCGGCCGCGCCGCAGCAACACCACCAGCCCCCCGAACAGGCACAGCAGCAGCACCAGCACCGCGAATCGCCGCGACATCGACCCGTCGGCGTTGGACTCCACCGTCAGGAAGTAATAGCGAAGAAAGTCCTGGTACCAGGCAATAGTCGGACCGACCGTGTATTTGATGCGTGCCGACTCGGCGACGGTGGCCAGCGTTTGACTTCGGAAGACCACCACGGTGATCAGTGAAAACGACGCCGCGAGCACCGCAAGCGGCGCCAGCAACCCGTCGGTCGACCGGCGGCGCCTGATGGTTTGGGCGATGGCCCGGGCTCCGGTCAGCAACGCGGCAACGGCGATCAAGCCCTGCGGTGCCAGCGTCGCGGTGAGCATCGCGACGACGGTTGCAACCGCGGCCGGAGCGACGCGTCCCAGCGCGATCGCACGTTCCACCAGCACCCAGGTGATCAGGACGCCCAAGGCGATCAGCGGCTCAGGTCGCAGGCCGTTGTTGAACGGCAGCCAAGCGGCCAGGAACACCGCGCCCGCGGTGTACATCGCCACCCGGTTGGCTGCCAGGCCGCCTTTTCCTGGGCCGAGCCGCCGTAGCACGCGATGGCTGATGATGAGCCAGCATGCGATGCCGGCCAGTGTGGCCGGTAGTCGCATCCACACGCCTGCCGTGCTTACCGACGCCAATTTGGACAGCACGGCGAGATACCAGTCGAACGGTGCCTCCGTCGTCCCGAAGTACCGGTAGTAGTTGGCCAGGTAGCCGGCTTTTGGTGCGACTCGAGCGATCGTCAGGTTGTAGCCGTCATCCGATGAGGTGGCGCCGATGACGTGCCAGG
>JBEKNM010000325.1:0-5574 GCA_049522835.1 Mycobacterium sp. | reverse complement strand
AGCCGTCGCGGCCCTCCACCGGCAACGAATGGAACAGCGTGCTGTCGACCACGGTGTTGAACCGGCCGTCATGGCCGTTGAACGCAGTGATGTCGGCCTGCTCGAAGCTGGCGGTGGTCAGGCCGCGCTCGGCGGCCGCCTTGGTAGCCGCCGCGACAGCGGTGGGTGTGAGATCGACGCCGAGCACGGTGTAGCCCTCGGCGGCCAGCGCCAACGACAGCTCGGCAAACCCGCAGCCAGCGTCCAGCACGTCGCTACGGAATTTGCCGGCGGCCATCAGTGCCGCCAGCTCCGGCTGCGGCTCACCGATATTCCACGGCGGCGGGCCCTCGAATCGGCCCTGCTCTCGATAGACACTGTCCCAGTCAGGTAATACAGATGACATAGATTCCAACCTACCCCCGGTCAAAGCCCCCAATCGTGCACCGGCTCGTTGGCGTGCATGTGCTCGCAGTACCGGCGCAGCATCTCGGCCAGTGCCGCGCGCCGCGTCATCCCGCCGTCCTGCAGGGCCCGGACTGTCGACACCTGCCAGCTTGCGCCGTTGCGGCCGGTGCTGGCACGGCCCTCGATAACGCCAAGAAACCGGTCGCGGACCTCGGCGTCGACACCCCACCGGCGCAGTCCTTCGTGGGCTATCGGAAGCAATGTGTTGAGCACCAATTCCTGGGCCGTCACTTCGCCTAGATCAGGCCAGTGCAGCCGGGCATCGATGCCGTTGCGGGCTGCCTCCAGGAAATTGGCTTGTGCCGCAGCGAAACTCATCCTGGTCCACAGTGGGCTCTCCTCTTCGGACAGGCTCCGCAGCATGCCGTAGTAAAAGGCCGAGTTCGCCAGCATGTCAATGACCGTCGGCCCGGCCGGCAACACCCGGTTCTCCAGCCGCAGATGGGGGCGCCCGTCGACTACGTCGTACACCGGCCGGTTCCACCGGTACACAGTGCCGTTGTGCAGGCGTAATTCGGAGAGCTGCGGGATGCGTCCGGCGGCCAGCTCGGCCACCGGATCCTCTTCGGATACCTCGGGTAGCAGGGACGGGAAGTAGCGGATGTTCTCTTTGAACAGGTCAAGGATGGAGGTGATCCACCGATCGCCGAACCACACCCGCGGCCGCACGCCTTGGGCCTTGAGCTCCTCGGGCCGGGTATCGGTGGACTGCGCGAACACTTCGATGCGGGTTTCAGACCACAGCTGGTGACCGAAGAAGTAGGGTGAGTTGGCGGCCAACGCCAGCTGCGGGCCGGCCATCACCTGGGCTGCGTTCCAGTTGGCGGCGAAATCCGCCGGTGCTAGCTGCAAATGCAATTGCGTGCTGGTGCAAGCGGATTCGGGCGCGATGGATGCGGCCTGCCAGCTCAGCGGCTCCGGGCCGGCGATGTTGATCGGGATGTCCTCGCCGCGGGCGCTGAAGATCGAGTCGTTCAGGGCCGCGTACCGGGTCGATTCGCTCATCCAGTTGTCGTTCAGATGCTCAGGCATGAGCGTGGGCAGGATGCCGATCATCACGATGTGAGCCCCGCCGGAGTTGGCCTTGGTCTCGGCATCGTTCAGGCTGGCCCGCACTTCTGCCTCCAGGTCCAGGCCGGTGTGTCCGGGCAGTGGCCGGGGTGGCACATTGAATTCGATGTTGTAGGCCCCTAATTCGGGCTGGTAGGCCGGATTAGCGATGGCGTCCAGCACGAGCCGATTCGACATCGCGGGCTGGTAGTCGGCGTCGACGAGGTTGCATTCGATCTCCATGCCGGTGAGCGGCCGCCCGGAATCGAACCTGGACTGCTCAAGCATCGTCTCGAAGACGTCCAAACACAGCCGCACCTTGCGCCGGTATTCCCGCCGATGTGCGCGGTTATACGTGGTGCGCTTGACCTCTTCGCCCACAACGCCGATGCAACAGGTTTAGCGGCGGTAGCGCAAGGCTGTCGGGCTGACCTGCGCCTTGGAACGAAGGAAGTGCCAGGACCCACAGGCAACCGGATAGGTCCGGTTACCTGCCGGTCCGACGGTCGGTTAGACCATCATGGACGATGAAATGAAGTGGCACAGTTCACCCCGGAGGAGAGCAGTTGGCCGAGTTCCCTGAATTCATAGCCGCCATCGATCAGGGCACCACCAGTACCCGCTGCATGATCTTCGATCACGATGGCGCCGAGGTGGCCCGCCACCAGCTCGAGCACGAGCAGATCCTGCCGCGCGCCGGCTGGGTCGAGCACAATCCGGTTGAGATATGGGAGCGCACCGCGTCCGCGCTGATGTCGGTGCTGAACGCCACCAACTTGTCGTCACAAGATATTGCCGCCCTCGGGATTACCAACCAACGCGAGACGACACTGGTGTGGAACCGGCGCACCGGACGGCCGTATTACAACGCGATCGTGTGGCAGGACACCCGCACCGACCGGATCGCATCGGCGCTGGAGCGAGACGGCCGTGGCGACGTAATCCGCCGCAAGGCGGGCCTGCCGCCGGCGACTTATTTCTCGGGCGGAAAGCTGCAATGGATCCTGGAGAACGTTGACGGGGTACGCGAGGCCGCGGAACGCGGCGACGCTCTGTTCGGCACGCCCGACACCTGGGTGTTGTGGAATCTGACCGGCGGTCCTCGGGGCGGCGTACACGTCACCGATGTGACGAACGCCAGCCGGACCATGCTGATGGACTTGGAGACGCTGGACTGGGACGACGAGCTGTTGTCGTTCTTCTCCATCCCCCGGACGATGCTGCCGGCGATCGCGCCGTCGTCGCCGCAGCAGCCGTACGGCGTCACAGCAGAAACCGGGCCCGTCGGCGGCGAGGTGCCGATCACCGGCGTGCTCGGCGACCAGCATGCCGCGATGGTCGGGCAGGTGTGTCTGGCCGAGGGGGAAGCTAAAAACACGTACGGCACTGGCAATTTCCTGCTGCTGAACACTGGTGAGACGATCGTGCGATCCAGCAACGGCCTGCTGACCACCGTCTGCTACCAGTTCGGGGATGCCAAACCGGTGTACGCGCTTGAGGGCTCGATCGCGGTGACCGGCTCGGCGGTGCAGTGGCTGCGTGATCAGTTGGGCATCATCAGCGGCGCTGCGCAAAGCGAGTCGCTGGCCCGTCAGGTGGCCGACAACGGTGGGGTGTATTTCGTTCCGGCGTTCTCCGGGCTCTTCGCTCCGTATTGGCGATCGGATGCCCGCGGCGCGATCGTGGGGCTGTCGCGGTTCAACACCAACGCGCACCTGGCCCGCGCGACGTTAGAGGCGATCTGCTACCAGAGCCGGGACGTGGTGGATGCGATGGAAGCAGACTCTGGTGTGCGCCTTGAAGTATTGAAGGTCGACGGTGGTATCACCGGCAACGACCTGTGTATGCAGATCCAGGCCGACGTGCTGGGCGTGGACGTGGTACGGCCGGTGGTCGCCGAAACCACTGCGTTGGGGGCCGCCTACGCTGCGGGGTTGGCCGTCGGATTCTGGTCCGACCCGTCCGACCTACGGGCCAACTGGCAAGAGGACAAGCGATGGACGCCGACGTGGGACGACGACGAGCGCGCCGCTGGTTACGCCGGCTGGCGTAAGGCCGTGCAGCGGACCCTGGATTGGGTCGACGTCTCCTAGATTGCGTTGCGACTGCGCGTGAAAAATGCCCGCCGACAATCGAGCCGGCGGGCATTTCATTTGCGGTCAGTCCTCGCCGAGGATGCCGTAGACCTCACGTCGCGCATTGTTGAGGATCTCAACGATGCGCTGCTGCTGCTCGGCGGTAGCGGTGTGCGCGGACTGCGCAACCGCACCGAACAACTGGCGCACGGCCGCCCGCAGGTTCGTGTGGCCCGGGGCTTCGCCTTCGACGATCTCTTCCCACGGTGGGGTTTCGACCTTCTCGGCGACCGCGCGGCCCTCGTCGGTGAGCTCGAAGAGCTTCTTGCTTCCGTCGGATTCGCTTGCGGTGATCAGGCCTTCGTCGGCAAGCAGCTGAAGGGTCGGGTACACCGAGCCGGGGCTGGGACGCCAAAGTCCGTTGCTGCGTTCGCCGATCTGCTGGATCATCTCGTAGCCGTGCATCGGCTGCTCGGCCAGCAGCGTCAGAATGGCGGCCCGCACGTCACCGCGCCGACCGCGGCCGGGGCCGCCACGACGCGATCCGCCGCGTCGGCCGCCACCAAAACCGGGCCCGAAACCGGGACCGAAGGCGGGGCCGAAACCAGGGCCGAAGCCGGGGCCGAATCCGAACGGCCCCTCGTGTCCGCCCGCGTGGTCGCGGAGGTGTTCGCGGAATTCCTGCCGGGCCGCTCGCCTGGCGCCGTGCAAAGCACTTCGCTGTACGGGACCGGGTCCAAACCCGAATCCGAAGCCTGGCCGACCGGCGAATGGCTCGCCGGGAGGAGTGAATGGGTAGTTCATATATGTAGTCCTTACGTCTCTTGAGGTAGCGCACCGGTTGTACGCTTCTGGTATATCACGATATATCGTTAACTAACGCGATGCAACGGTTTATTTGCGGCGGGGCTTGTCGAGGTGGACTCCTGCAGGTCAGCGCGGCCGGTGCGAGAGGCCCGTTTGCATCTGGCAGCCAACGGGTAGCACCTGTTTGATGGACGGGAATAATCAGCGCCTCACGATGGACAGCCGAACCCAGCACTCAACTGAGCTGGCACAAGGCGAAAACCGTCGTGGCCGCAACGTGTGGCCCTGGGTGAACTGGGGCCTGGCGCTGTCGACGGTGCCGGCTGCAGCGATTGTCATGCTTTTTGCGCTCGGCGCCGTGATGAGTACCGATGGCTGCAGCGGTCGCGTATGTGAGGACTTAGGCCGCGGCGGGATTGACTTCGACCTCGCGTTCTACGGAGCGCCCGCGGTGGCCTTCATCGTCATTGTGATCTCGTTTTTCACCGCCAAGCGCCCTGGAGGTATCACGGTTCCGCTGTGCGGATGGGCGTTGTTGGTCGCTGACGTCGCCGTTATGGCGGCTACGGTCGCTTAGAAATTAGTGCGGCGGCGAGAACCCGCCGGTATTGGGCCCTTGCTGGGGCCACCGCTGGGATGCCACCGGTTCGGGCCAGGGGATGGGCTGTTGCTGGGTCTGCGGAGGGGACTGCGGTGACCATGGCCCGGTTGGGGGCGTCATAGGACTCGGGGGCGTCATAGCAGGGCCTGCGCGGAGTCGCGCCAATTCGCGACGGTGTCGTTCGGCAAGCACGGCGGCAAGTACCAGCTGCGGCGCAGCGCCGGGTGGTGGTGGCGGGGCGATGCGGGCTACCACATCGCCGGCGATCCGGTAGGCCATCTGCTGGCGCAGCTGGGGCTCGAGTTGTGATGCGCGGGAGAGGAATTGGCGGGCGACCTCGGCTTGACCAGCGCTAAGGTCCGAAAGCTGCAGCGATGACGCCCACCAAGCCAACGACGGCGGCATTGCCGGCGGCGGGCCCAACCGGGGTCCGCGTTCGCTGACTACGACTGTGCCGGCGAAGATGTCGCCGATACGTTTGGCCTTCGGTGACAACATGCTGCAGATCACGGCCGGGCTCCCGGCGAGCATCCAGATCTCCACGACTGAGGCCAGCGCACGAAACACCACCTGCCGGAAGCGTTCTGGGCCGCC
>JBEKNM010000324.1:0-5575 GCA_049522835.1 Mycobacterium sp. | reverse complement strand
TCTAGCGGCCGCCCAGCAACGAAGTTCGTGGCGACTACCGATGCCGGCGCAGGCACCCCGGCCGACGAACCGGCGGGAGGGTCGCAACATACTGCAAAAAAGAAGTCCCGGGCAGGACGCGATCTGCGCGCCGCCATCGCGGTGGGCGCCAGTATTGGTGCTGTTCTCGTCGCGACGCTGGTGTTCGCTCCGCGCGGTTGGGTGATCCTTTGCTCCGCCGCCATTTTCGTTGCCAGCCATGAGGTGGTCCGGCGGCTGCGTGAAGCCGGATACGTAATCCCGGTAATCCCGCTGCTGATCGGTGGGCAGGTCACCGTCTGGCTGACCTGGCCGTATCACGCAGTCGGGGCGTTGGCCGGCTTCGGCGCGACCGTGGTGGTCTGCATGATCTGGCGGCTGTTCATGCCGGACGAGAGCAAGCGGCACGAATCCCACGAACCCATAGCCCGGCCGCCGGCCGCGTCAAATTATCTGCGGGACGCTTCCGCTACCATTTTCCTGGCCGCGTGGGTTCCGTTGTTTGCCTCTTTCGCCGCATTGCTGGTCTATCCGCGGGATGGCGCGGGACGGGTGTTTTGCCTGATGCTCACGGTCGTCGCATCCGACGTGGGCGGTTACACCGTGGGCGTGCTCTTGGGTAGACATCCGATGGTTCCGACGATCAGCCCGAACAAGTCCTGGGAGGGATTCGCCGGTTCGTTGGTCTGCGGGATCACCGCAGCGATCCTGTCCGCGACCTTCTTGGCCGGCAAATCGCCGTGGGTCGGCGCGCTGTTGGGCCTGGTACTCGTTCTCACCTGCACGCTTGGCGACCTGGTGGAATCCCAGATCAAGCGCGACCTGGGCATCAAGGACATGGGCCGGCTGCTACCCGGTCACGGCGGCCTGATGGACCGACTCGACGGCGTGCTCCCGTCCGCGGTGGCGGCCTGGACAATCTTCACGCTGTTGCCCTGACAGGGCCGATACTGGACATGCCATGGTCCAAGAGTTGATGTTCTCCGAGCCGCGCCCCGGTCGGCCGCCGCGGCATCTAGCCGACCTCGACGCTGCGGGCCGCGCGTCCGCCATCGCGGAGTTGGGCTTGCCGGAGTTTCGCGCCAAGCAGCTCGCGCACCAGTACTACGGCCGACTGACCGCCGATCCGCGGCTGATGACCGATCTTCCGGCGGCCGTTCGTGACCTGGTCGCCGAGACGATGTTCCCGGACCTGCTTACCGCGGCCCGTGAAATCACGTGTGATGCCGGCCAGACCCGAAAGACGTTGTGGCGGGCTGTCGATGGCGCCACTTTCGAGTCGGTGCTGATGCGCTACCCGCAGCGCAACACGTTGTGCATCTCATCGCAGGCAGGCTGCGGGATGGCCTGCCCGTTCTGTGCCACCGGCCAGGGTGGATTGACCCGCAACCTGTCGACCGCGGAGATCCTCGAACAGGTGCGTGCCGGTGCCGCGGCGCTGCGCGACGACTTCGGTGATCGGCTCTCGAATGTGGTTTTCATGGGCATGGGAGAGCCGCTGGCCAACTACGTAAGGGTGCTGGCCGCGGTGCGGCGCATCACCGAGCAGCCGCCACACGGTTTCGGGATTTCGGCCCGCGCGGTGACGGTGTCGACGGTGGGCCTGGCTCCGGCGATCCGCAAGCTTGCCGACGAACGGCTCGGGGTGACTCTGGCGCTGTCGCTGCATGCGCCCGACGACGAGCTGCGCGACACACTGGTTCCGGTCAACAGCCGGTGGAAGATCAGCGAGGCTGTTGATGCCGCCAGGTACTACGCCGATGTGACTGGTCGGCGGGTATCTGTCGAGTACGCATTGATCCGCGATGTCAACGACCAACCGTGGCGCGCTGATCTACTCGGTAAGCGGCTACATCGTGCGCTCGGACCGCTGGTGCATGTGAACCTGATCCCGCTCAACCCCACCCCGGGCAGTGATTGGGACGCCAGCCCCAAGGCGGTGGAGCGGGAATTCGTTCGGCGCGTCCGGTCGAAAGGGGTGTCGTGCACGGTGCGAGACACCCGAGGCCGGGAGATCAGCGCCGCCTGCGGACAGCTGGCCGCCGAAGGTGGGTAGCTGGAGCGCGGGCGAATCAGCGGGGGCCTGCGGACAGCTGGCCGCCGAAGGCGGGTAGCTGGAGCCCGGGCGCGGCGTTGTGAACCACAGCGGTGGCTATCACGTCTTAACGCATAACACCAGCAAATAAGGAACGCCATGATTGTTCGCCTGTTGTCCCCGCTCAAGTTTTTTGCCGTGGCAGTCTTTGCCGCCGCCCTGGTATTCGGGCTGGCCGAACCACCGCGCGCTGAGGCCGCCGACGATCGTCTGCAGTTCACCGGAACCACCCTTAGCGGTGCTGGCTTCAATGGCGCCAGCCTGCAGGGCAAGCCGGCGGTGTTGTGGTTCTGGACGCCGTGGTGCCCATTCTGCAACGCCGAAGCTCCCGGCGTCAGCCAGGTGGCGGCCGCCAATCCCGGGGTCACCTTCGTCGGCGTCGCGGCGCACTCGGATGTCGCTGCAACGCAGAATTTCGTCTCCAAGTACAACTTGAACTTCACCAACCTCAACGACACCGACGGCTCGATCTGGGCTCGCTACAACGTGCCATGGCAACCGGCATATGTGTTCTATCGCGCCGATGGCAGCTCGACATTCGTCAACAACCCGACGTCGGCGATGTCCCAGCAGGAGTTGGCCGGCCGAGTGGCCGCTCTGACTCACTAACCCCGTGAATCAAGGTCTGGTAGGTCTGGCCTTCGCCGCCGGATTGGTGGCGGCGCTGAACCCGTGTGGGTTTGCCATGCTGCCCGCGTACCTGCTTCTGGTGGTGCGCGGGCAGCAGTCCGGCGAACGGCTGGCGGCACCGCGGGGATTGGCTGCGATCGGCCGGGCTCTGGCAGCCACCGTCGGGATGGCGCTCGGCTTTTTGACAGTATTCGGACTGTTCGGGGCGCTGACCATATCGGCGGCCTCGACGGTGCAGCGCTACTTGCCCTACGTGACGGTGCTGATCGGCATAGTGCTGGTGGCCCTTGGGATTTGGCTGCTGTCGGGTCGAGAGCTGACGGCCCTGACGCCTCGGCCGCTCAACCTGCGGTGGGCTCCGAAGGTGCGGCGGGGCTCTCGGACAGTGGGTCCGATAGTGGGGATGTATGGGTATGGCGTCAGCTATGCGATCGCCTCGCTGTCGTGCACCATCGGGCCTTTCTTGGCGGTCACCGCCGCTGGCTTTCGGAGCGGTTCGACCATCGGGGGCGTGGCGATCTACCTCGCCTACGTCGCCGGCCTGACCTTGGTCGTCGGAGTCCTTGCGGTTGCCGCTGCGACGGCGAGCTCGGCACTGGCCGACCGCCTGCGTCGGCTATTGCCGTTCGTAAACCGGATCAGTGGCGTGCTGATGGTGCTGGTCGGGGTCTACGTGGGCTACTACGGCCTCTACGAAGTGCGGCTGTTCAGCGCGATCACCAGCGCGCAGGCGAATCCGCAGGACGCGGTGATTACTGCGGCTGGCCGGGTGCAAGGCCTGCTGGCCGGCTGGGTTCACCAACATGGCGTATGGCCGTGGGCAGCGGCGATGGTTGTGTTCATGAGCGGTGCTCTCGCAGGTAGTTGGTACCGGCGGGTGCGGCGCTCTCGCTGACACCACAACGCACCATAGCGACACTTGTGTAGACATCAAAATGGTGTCACTATGACACTATGGATCTGCAACCTTATGTCGACGCCGTCCGGCACGAGTTGAACGTGGCCGCGGCGGCCGCAGGCGACGCCGCGCAGCAGCTGGCCGACCGCCTGAGCGCACCACTCGAGTCAGCGATCAGGCTCGCACTGTTGGAAGCGCTGTCGGCCGCCGCTGAGGAAATCACCGGTGAGCTGGCGCCTCGATCCGTAGAGGTGCGGCTGCGGGGCCGCGACCCGGAGTTCATCGTCAGCGCTCCGCTTGACGAGGAACCTATCGAGGACGCGGACAAAGTGCTCGTCGCCCAGTACGACGATGACGGCGCCACATGGCGGGTCACGCTCCGGCTTCCGGAGGGATTGCGAGCGGCCGTCGAGGCGGCGGCCCGCCGCGAGGGGGCGTCGCTGAACAGCTGGCTGGTCCGTGCGGCGGCTGGGGCCAGTCAAGCAGCCGGTCCTGCCGAGTCCGGCCGCTCAACAAACCGAACTACCAGCCATCGCGTAACCGGCTGGGTGCGCTGAATAAGCCATCCCCGTCACCCCCCGTCACCACATGCACCACATGAAGGACAAAAGATGCCTACGTTTGACACCCAATATCCGATCTCGGTTCGAATCCAAGCCGGCGATGGTTCGGTCCACCTGGTTGCAACCGACCGCACCGACACCGTCGTCGAGGTGCGCCCGCGCGACGAATCGCGTAGTTCTGACGTCTGGGCGGCCGAGCACACCCGAGTGGAATTCAATGACGGCAAGCTGGCTGTCACCGGCGCCAAACGAGGCCTACCGTTATTCCGGGGCGGCGCCATCGACCTCGAAATCGCGCTGCCGACACGGTCGAGGCTGTATGTGTCGCTGGAATCTGCGGATATGCGCGCCGAAGGTGAATTCAGCGATGTCCGGTTCGCATCGGCCAGCGGAGATGTCGAAGTCGATGCCGTTACGGGAAAGATCAAAGCCACCAACGCATCCGGATCGTTTACCGTACATGCCGCGGAAGGCGGCGCCTCCGTTGCGACCGCGTCCGGCAACGTAACGATTGGAAATCTCGACGGCGATCTGAAATTCAAAGCCGCCAGCGGCTCGCTGACCGTCGACCGGCTGCGCGGCAACGTGAAGTCTCGGACCGCCTCGGGATCAGTGACCGTCGCGGCGGCCGTTTATGGCGCCGCATCGGCGCAGACCAGCAGCGGCGCGGTCACCGTCGGGATTGCCGAAGGAACCGCCGCGCGGCTGGACATCATCACAGGATCTGGTGCCGTCACTAATGAGTTGCAGCCGTCGGACGGCCCTGAGCTAGGTGATGAGACTTTCGCCCTGCAAGTTCGCAGCGGTTCCGGCGATGTGAACATCCATCGGGCGAGTTCGGCACACGAAACCGTGCGACAGCTACCTGATCCAGCCGCGCCGTCGGCCCCATAAGTCGCGAACGAGAGCGAAGAGCACCAAGGCGGCAAAGCCGATCAGGAAAAGGTCCTCGATGTGGCCCACGTGATTGCCGCGCAGCATCGCGAGCAGGATAACGAAGACGAACAGCCCGAGGCCGTGCCAAGTGCGGACGTTGATTCTGCTCCAGCCCCACGCTGCAGACGGCACCTCAGCGGGGTCGACGCCGGCAAAGTGCTCCACCTCGGTACTGGCCACCACGACTCCTCCGGTTGGGACTGAAACTGAGACTCACACTGCCTGAATATTCTGGCATAGGCGGGTCTGTGCCGGGCGGGTCTGTGGCGTTGAGGCGGGCTCTTGCCGTTTGAAGTGCTTCAGAAGTGGCAGGGCACCGAGATCGACGGAGGCGCGATGAAGTCCGAGAGGACATCGCGCTGACGTGGATCTCGGCACCGCTGCGACGGTTCGCCGAACCCGGGTGACGGGTCAGCACCCGGATTACGACGTCGG
>JBEKNM010000323.1:0-10147 GCA_049522835.1 Mycobacterium sp. | reverse complement strand
CATGGCCAGAATAGCGGTGTCGGGATGGGTGATTGGGTCGACGCCGACGCGACTGACCATGGATGTGATTGTGCCGTCGGCTTCTGCTTCCACCCAGGCCGCTCGGTGCTCCAACCCCAGATACGGCAGTCCCGGCAGCAGTACGCAGCCCGACGCCGCTCCGGTGCATTCCGGCAGCGACGGGGTGGTTTCTGAAGGCGGGTGCAGCATCAGCAACGCGGGCGGTTGATGATCGGCGAAATACCCGGGCTGGATAGCTGATTCACCGAAGACCGTGCCCTCGGCCAGCACCAGGCCGACGGTGCCCGGCTCGGGTTCATCGGGTAGCTCCTCGCGGGCGCCGAATACCGTTGTGGTGGAAAGCAGTCCGGGTAGTGACGCGACGCGAACCGCCACCATCAGCAGCTGGGCCCACTCTTTCGTCGAATCAGGCCAACGCCCAGAGATCACAAACCCTTTCAAGGCACCACGAGCATGGAAGGGAGCCACCCCTATAGGTCGGCCTGACCCTGTATCCATCTCGCCCTCCGCGCAACGCCTCCGCCTCGAAATAACCACGCTGGTAGCTCGAATAATTCAGGATGCCTGCGGTTTAGGCGCCGTGCAACTCGACACGGTCACTAAAGCTTGTGCTCTTTGGATCAGTCCCGGCCGACCCAAGCTGCCGAGATCGAGTCAGCCGAATATCAGCCCTTTGGTTTTAGAGGTTGCGGCCGCGTAACGCGACTCTACGTCCGCCCAGTTGACGACATTCCAGAACGCCTTGACGTAGTCGGCTTTGACGTTCTTGTACTGCAGGTAGAACGCGTGCTCCCACATGTCGACCTGCAGCAGCGGAATGATGCCAAGCGGGACGTTGGCCTGCTGGTCGTACAGCTGAAAGGTCAGCAGCTTGCCGCCGAGCGTGTCGTAGCCAAGTACCGCCCAGCCTGACCCCTGCAAGCCGTTGGCGGCTGCGCTGAACTGAGCGCGGAATTTGTCGAACGATCCAAACGCGTCATCGATGGCCGCCGCGAGATCGCCAGTCGGCTTGTCGCCACCGTTCGGCGACAGGTTCTTCCACCAGATGGAGTGGTTGACGTGGCCGCCCAGATGGAAGGCCAGGTTCTTCTCATTCAAGAAGATCGCGCTGTGGTCGTCTTTGGCGCGTGCCTCCTCCAGCTTGGCAACGGCGTCGTTCACGCCTTTGACGTAGGTGGCGTGGTGCTTGTTGTGATGGATCTCGTTGATCTGACCGGAGATGTGCGGTTCCAGCGCTGCGTAGTCCCAGTCTAAATCGGGCAGCGTGTATTCGGCCACGGGATTCCTTTCCTCGATGATCGGATCGTCTGACGTTCGTTCGCACGGATTCCGCCGGGCGGCGGCCTGGCGTAGTCAACCCTGCTCTATGACCGCGCGGGCCGCAAGAACGACTGCTAGGGGTGGCTAGTCGTTCGGATACCCGGTTGGCGTGAATTCAAGACAGAACAATGAATTCAAGACAAAACGATGACAGCGAGAACCGCCAGTAAAGCCAGGGCGATCAGGCCGGCACGCAATGCGGCGATGCTGTAGCCGTGGTTGCAGGCAGGTGAGCCCGAATACGGGTTCGGCGAGGCCGACGAACCCGGCCCGAACGAATGCGTGGTCATCAAACGCCTTTCACCTGCAGGTTCCCCTTGCCCCAGTGAAATGAGTCACATGAGGGCTTGTGATCGCGATCATAGCGCGTTGCGATCGGCTTGAAAAATACCGTGGATAGCAGGAGCTTCGAGAGGGTGCGGGGGCGGGGACCCGCCGGGCCGGCCTGGTGTGGCTGCGGGTGCTTAGTCAGGCAACCCATTTCGCTCAGGTATCCGTCGGGGCTGTCAATGGATGCTCAAACCACCCGGTGTTATCCACAGTTACGGCGCCGGTAAGCCGATAAAGGCCCTGTCCGTGACGTGCGCACCCAGAACCAGGTGTGGATAAACCTGTGGAAACTGTGGATAGGCACAGCAGTGTTGGGGTGTTGCGGGCCGCGTTGCTGCGGGCCGTAACGTCGCCGAAGCTAGGCTGGTCCGGTGATCCAGGTGTGCTCCCAGTGCGGCACTCGGTGGAACGTCCGCGAGCGGCACCGCGAGTGGTGTCCTCGCTGTCGCGGGGCGCTGATGGCGCCGACGGCCGCAGTGCCTGCGCCCGATCCGCGCTGGAGTACGCGCGGTGGCCCGCCGGCCCCCGGGGCCCCCGGCGGGCGGCGCACACCGCCGCGACTGCCCCCGGGCTTCCGGTGGATAGCGGTGCGCCCCGGCGCCGCACCGCCTCCGCGGCACGGGCGACGGCCCCTCGGGCCCACACCGCGCTACGCCGTGATACCGCGTTGGGGATTGGCGGATCGCGTCGACCAGGCCGCCGTGCCAGCCGGAACACCAACGCAGACAGGGCCGTCGGCAGCGGCGGTGCGTACCACACTGTTCTTGACCTTGCTGGTGCTTTGCCTTGCGGCCCTGGTCTACATCGGGCGGTATGTGTTGCTGATCATCAACCGGAACACGTTGCTGAACTCGATGGTGGCCGTTGCCGCGGACTTGCCGGGTGTGCTGGCGAGTGCGGCTGCGATCGCGGCGGTGACCATGTCGGGCGTGATGCTGACCCGATGGCTGATTGCTCGGCGGGCCCGCGCGTTCGCGCATTACGGTCTGCAGGAGCAGCATTCCGTCCGGGCCCTGTGGGCCGGCTGCCTGGTGCCGCTGGCCAATCTGTGGTGGGCTCCGGTTTACGTCACCGAGCTGGCAATCCTCGAAGAGCACCACGCTCGGCTACAGAGACCGATCCTGCAGTGGTGGGTCGCTTGGATTTTCAGCTACGGGGTTTCGATCTTCGCCATCGTTACCAGCTGGGCCAAGGACGCCCAGGGCATTGCGAACAACACTGTATGGATGGTGTTTGCATATCTGGTTGCGGCGGTGACGGTGGCCTGTGTTGCCCGGGTCTTCGAAGGATTCGAGCGCAAACCGGTCGAACGGCCGGCGCATCGCTGGGTCGTGGTCGAGCCAGATCACCCAGATCGACCTGCTGCGCCAGTATTCGCCTGACCGGTTGAGTTGAAGGGGCGGGAACCGGCAGCATAGGGATCATGACGTCGCCCGACGAGGTGCTCGCCGGGCATCCCTATGTAGTTGCCCATCGAGGCGCTTCGGCTGCTCGGCCGGAACACACGCTGGCCGCCTATGACCTCGCACTCAAAGAGGGCGCTGACGGCGTGGAATGTGATGTGCGACTGACCCGCGACGGCCATCTGGTTTGTGTGCACGACCGCCGTCTGGACCGCACCTCCACGGGGGCCGGTTTGGTCAGCACGATGACGCTGGCCCAGCTACGCGAACTCGAGTACGGCGCGTGGCACGACAGCTGGCGTCCGGACGGTACCCACGGCGATACCAGTCTGCTGACGCTCGAGGCCCTCGTCTCGCTGGTTCTGGACTGGCACCGGCCAGTCAAGATCTTCGTCGAGACCAAACACCCCGTCCGGTATGGGTCGCTGGTGGAGAGCAAGGTGCTGGCCTTGTTGCACCGCTTCGGTATCGCCGCTCCGGCCTCCGCCGACCGGTCGCGCGCGGTAGTGATGTCGTTTTCTGCCGCCGCGGTCTGGCGGGTCCGGCGAGCCGCACCGCTCCTCCCGACGGTGTTGCTCGGCAGGACCGCCCGTTTTTTGACCAGCAGCGCGGCCACCGCCGTCGGCGCCACCGCCGTCGGGCCGGCACTGTCGGCGCTGAAGGAATATCCACAACTGGTCGACCGTGCAGTGGCCCAGGGCAGGGCGGTGTACTGCTGGAGCGTCGACGAATACGAAGACGTCGACTTCTGCCGGGATGTCGGGGTGGCCTGGATTGCCACCAACCACCCAGGCCGCACCAAGGCCTGGTTGGCGAGGGGGCGTGCTGCCGAGGGCAGCGGTTAGTTCGGCGCTAGCTGGCCTCCGGCGGCGTTCGGTGCGCCTACTCCGGCGGGCTCCGGGTCCACCTCGCGGGCGACGAAGTTCTCCAGGTCGAATAAGTTGGCTCCGGCACGATCGGCGACCCGCACCAGGGTGGTCATCGACGCCACCTCTTCGGTCTGCTCCCGTAGGAACCACTGCATGAACTGCTCACCGAGGTAGTCGCCCTCGTCACGGGCGACGGCGGTGAGCCGGCTGACTTGCTCGGTGACCGCACGTTCCTGCGCCAGCGCCAGTGCGAGCGCATCGTGCGGACGGTCGAACCGATTACGCACCGCGTCCACACCCGGGATCTCGACGCGGACGTCGCGATCGAGCAGATGTTGCACCAGCATCATCGCGTGATTTCGTTCTTCAACTGATTGGCTGTAAAAGCGCTTCGCCAATTGCGGCAGGTCGGCGCTGTCGAAATAAACCGCTATCGCCATATATTGCTGGGCGCTGGTGAATTCATTGTAAATCTGTTCCTGTAATAATGCCTGAAATTTCGTTTTAGGACCAGCGTAATCACTCATGAACGCAGATTACCGCAGGTCAAGGCCCACTGCAAATGAGGTATCACTTGGCATGGAATCTCTACTGCTGCCCGTCTAGTGCGGCGACCGGCACCGGTGCGTCGGAGGCCAGCGCGTCGAACAACTCGCGGGCCACGTCGTGGTTCCACACCACCACCGAACCGGCGTCGCTGTTGGTCAGCTCACCTATCGGGACGGTGATGGTGGTGGTCGATCCGTGCATGGCCCAGCCGAGCTGGGCCAGGTCCCAGACATGGTCGCCCTGGTCAACGGTCAGTGCGCTGACGGCCGCATGCGGCACGGAGTACCAGCGCCACGGATTGAGCCACACCGTCGGGTTGGCAATGCGTTGCAGCAGCGCCGACATGAACAATCGTTGGTTGATCATCCGGTCCAAATCTGCCCGCGGTGTGTCCCGGGTCCTTACGTACCCCAGCGCATTAGGGCCGTCCAGCTCCTGGCAGCCGGCCGGCAGATCGACGCCGGCCAGCGGATCGTTGATCGGCGTGGTTAGGCACACGGTGACCCCACCGAGCGCGTCGACCAGGACGGCGAACCCGCTGAATCCGATCTCGGCGTAGTGGTCGAGACGCAGACCCGTGGCCTGCTCCACGGTTTGGGTCAGCAACTGTGCCCCGCCGATCGCGAACGCGGAGTTGATTTTGTCCTGGCCGTGTCCGGGGATCGGCACATATGAATCACGCGGTATCGACACCATGGTCGTCGGGTTGCTCGATCCGAACTGCGGCACGTGTACCAACAGAATGGTGTCAGTGCGACCGCTGCCGATGTCGCCGCCGGTGGCCAGGTCTCGCTGCTGCTCCGGTGTCAGGCCCTGGCGACTGTCCGAGCCCACGAGCAGCCAGTTTGTACCGCGGCCGGCGCCGGGCCGATTTAGATAATCCATCAGCACCGGCTCGCGGTGCAATGAAGTGTCGAACCAAGCGGCCCAGCTGAAGATGCCGCCGCCGGCGAGCAGCAGACCGATCAGCAGACTCAGCGCCAGCACACGACCCCAGCGGCGCTTGCCGGGTTTGTGGCCCTTGCTGCGCGCGTTCGGCGCTCCGCGCCGCGGCGGGGGGCCGGATTTGCCCGGCGGCCCCGATGGGCGGGCACGCGGCTTGGGAGCGATCGGTCGTGGCCGGCGCCGTGGCACCGTCTGATCGGCAACCGGTGGCGGCGGGCCGGTTTCACGCCGAATCACCTGCGCGGGCTCCGGACGCGCTGCCCGCGGCGGGAGCGGCCTTCGAGGCCCCTGAGGGGTCCGAAGTTCCGGTAGTTCCGGTGATCGATCGCCGGTCACCTGGATAACTTACGTGCCGGCACCCGCTGGGCCCGGAATTGAACCCGGTCTAACGACGGGCGCGCAACCCGTTGATGAACGGGCAACCCATCAGCACCCGGATCGCCTGACTCAGCCCGGTCATGTCGTCCACGGGCTTGTGGAACGGCAACCGGATGTCATGGTCGCCATCGTGGCTTTCGACGCGAAAACGTATGCCGTACCGGTCCAGCCCCAGCGGGCGGACCTGCCCGCGTCGCAGTGGCGCAGGCAGTCTGGATACCAACCGCGCGACTACGTCGTTATGGGCTGTGTCCAAGTGCCAGAGCAGGGTCGATTCGATCTCCCAGAACGGGTCGGGCCGAGCGGCGAGCAGGTCCTCGGTGCTGACGGGCTCGGCACCGGTGGCGTCGGTCACGACCACGGATGCGATCTCGAGTCGCAGCAGCGTGTACCGGGTCTCTTTCCCGTGCGACCGCATGGACTTCGGGGTGTCGACTTGCAGTAGTACCGGATTCGGGTAGTCGGCGGCGATCAAGTCCAGCGTTGGCGTCACCTCGGCAGGCGGGATCTGGTGCAGGCGGCCGCGAACCCAAACCAGCGAACGGACCGGTTCTCGCAGTGGAAGCGGCGCGTAATCGGTCAGCTCCAACACCGCCTGCGATTCGAAGATCCGACGATTCGCGTCTTCGCTCAAAAGTGCGACGGCGAAGGTTCCGTCGTCCAGCAAGTGGTGTACCGGCGTGGCTACGGGTTCCTGGCGAGGCTCCTCGCGCTCAATGGCCAGGAGTGCGCTGCCGGCCCGTGCGCACGCGCTGCGAATGCGTTCAGCAGTCGTCGGCACAGGGCTGGTCAGCGGTAACATGATTCTCCTTCGGTGATTAGGTAAGGCTAAGTTAACTTAGATCGATGGGGGCCGCAAGGTCCTGTTCCGCATCAGGCGCCATTAGGGTTGGGGCGTGGTCCGCATCGCTTACCTCGGTCCCGAGGGGACTTTCACCGAAGCGGCGCTGCTGCAGATGACGAACGCCGGCCTGGTTCCCGACCACGGGCCGGATGCTTTGCGGCGGTTGCCTTCCGAGAGCACCCTCGCCGCGCTGGATGGTGTCCGCGACGGCGTTGCCGATTACGCATGTGTGCCGATCGAGAACTCGATCGACGGATCGTTGACGCCCACCCTGGACAGCTTGGCCATCGGTTCGCCCCTGCAAGTTTTCGCCGAGACAACGCTGGACGTGGCGTTCAGCATCGTCGTCAAACCCGGCCTTAACGCCGAGGACGTTCGCACATTGGCAGCTTTCCCGGTCGCTGCGGCACAGGTGCGGCAATGGCTGGCCGCTCACCTGGCGGGCGCCGAACTACGGCCGGCGTATTCCAATGCCGATGCGGCGCGGCAGGTGGCCGAAGGCCAGGCCGATGCCGCAGTGACCTCCCCGCTGGCGGCCGCCCATCGGCGGTTGGTGGTCTTGGCCGACGGTATCGTCGACGAGCCCAATGCCCGCACCCGCTTCGTCCTGGTTGGCCCGCCGGGACCGCCGCCGACCCGCACCGGGGCCGATCGCACGTCGGTGGTGTTGCGCATCGACAACGCGCCGGGCGCGCTGCTGGCAGCGCTGGCCGAATTCGGTATCCGCGGCATCGATTTGACCCGGATCGAATCTAGGCCGACCCGCACCGAACTGGGCACTTACCTGTTCTTTGTGGATTGCGTCGGCCATATCGACGACGACCCGGTCGCCGAGGCACTCAAGGCGCTGCACCGTCGTTGCGCCGATGTGCGATACCTGGGTTCCTGGCCGATGGGGCCCGCCGCCGGCATCGGCCCACCCCCAGCAGACGAGTCGTCGCGCTGGCTGGCGCGGCTGCGGGCAGGCAAACTACAGCACGCCCAGGGTCCCGGGTCGGGGGGGTTTAGGCCGTGAGCGGTCGCTTGGTATTGCTACGACACGGCCAGTCCTACGCCAACGTCGAGCGCAGGTTGGACACCAGGCCGCCCGGGGCGGCATTGACACCGTTGGGCCGCGATCAGGCGCGGGCGTTTGCCACGTTCTCTAGAGGGCCCGAGCGGCCGACCATGCTCGCGCACTCGGTGGCCACCCGGGCGTCGCAGACGGCCGCGGTGATCGGCGCCGAACTCGACCTGCCGGCCCACGAGCTTGCCGGCATCCACGAGGTGCAGGTCGGAGAGCTGGAAAACCGCAGCGACGACGATGCGATCGCGGAATTCAATGCCATCTACCAGCGATGGCATCGCGGTGAGCTCGATGTGCCACTGCCCGGCGGCGAGACCGGCGATGAGGTGTTGGACCGCTATGTACCGGTGCTCACCGACCTGCGAATGCGGTACCTCGATGATGACAACTGGAACGGCGACATCGTCGTCGTCAGCCACGGCGCGGCGATCCGGCTGGCCTCTGCGGTGCTGGCCGGAGTCGACGGCAACTTTGCGCTGGACAACCATCTGGACAACGCGGAGTCGACGGTGTTGGCCCCGATCACCGACGGGCGTTGGAGTTGTCTGCGGTGGGGAACGCTGACGCCACCGTTCTACCCCGGGCCCGACTCCAGCCCAGTCGCCGACGCGGTACGGTCAAGCACCGATCCGATGGGCTGACCCGATGAGCTCACGTGCGATCAGACCGCCAGCGCAACCGATTCAGTGCATCCGCAGCCGACGGCGTCGCAATCGACGACGAACGTGTGCGGCACCAGCTCTGGGCTGACGCAGCCCGCCTCGGTGCATTCCGACCGGCGCAATGAATGGCGAATGATGGAGCCGTGGCAGTGATCTAAGCCCGTTCGGCAGTCGCGGCAGTCAGCGCTCATTACCCGTTCATAGCAGCGGGCGCGAACAAATCCGGGATGCCGCGCCCAGAAGGGTGCAGGCAAACAGCGAAGAGTGCGCGCGCACCAGCTCAGGCCCAGCCCAATTCTTCCAACCTGTTGTCATCAATACCGAAATGATGCGCGATTTCGTGGATAACCGTGATCGCCACCTCCTCGACGACCTCGTCGGCCGAGACACAGGCGTCCAGCAGCGCGTCGCGGTAGATCGTGATGGTGTCAGGCAGTGACCCGGCATAGTCGGAGTCCCGCTCCGTCAACGCCACCCCCTCGTAGAGTCCAAGAAGTTCGGCGTCCTCGGGGTGGCGGTCGGCGACCAGGACGGCGACGTTATCCATTGCGGCCGCCAGCTCGGGCGGGATCAAGTCGAGCGCCTCGGACACCAGCTCGTCGAACCGCTGCGGATCCATCCGCACGACCACCCGGCTAGCCTCCTGGCGCAGGCTCGGCCGGCCCGGCTGGTGGCGGGGCCGGTGGTGGTTGGGCGTACGGCGGAATCACGTCACCGTCGGCTGGGGGCAGCCCGTCCGGCGGAGGCGGCACTTGGGTAGCCGGAGGCTGCGCGGCCGGCGCCCGGGGAGGTGTCACAACCGGCTGTTGTACAACCGGCTGTTGCGGAAGATGCTGATTGCCCGGCGGCATGGTGTCAGGCGGGGCGCTGGGCTGGTTTTGGGGAACCTGGCCCGGATTCTGGAGGGGTATCGGCGGCAGCGTGAGACGCTCCTCGGGAATGTCGGGCGGCGGTACCGGGGGCTGACCGTTGATCAACAGCTGGCCCTTGGCGCTTTCGACCAGTGCGGCCCAGCCCCCATTGCCCAGCGTCGCGCCGATGCTGCACGTGACCTCACGGCTACCGGCCGACCAACTGGGCTGCGACAGGGTGGGATAGATCAGCGTGAGGGTGGTGGTGCGCAACTTGATGGGCGCGAGGTAGGCGTCCGTCATCCTGGTGCAAGAGTCCTTGATGAACCCGTCCTGCTCGGGCTCGGCAGGCAGGCCGTTGGGGAACTTCTCGCCCAGATTGACCGTGCCGGTGACCTCCATTGCGTGTGGGGCCCCGCAGTCGACCGGTACGTCGACTGGCTGATTGGTCGCCGAGTCGATGCCCAAGCAAGTGCCGGCCTGCCAGACTTTGGACTGGTCGATGTCGGCGACCTTGCCCTTGAAGGCGACCTGCTGGTTGTTCAGGCCGGGCAACTGCAGGCCGCACAACATCCGGCGTTCGCCGCCTTGGCGCCACGCCCGGTCACCGGACCACAGCATGCTGACGGTGAATTTGCTGTTGGGATCGTATTTGGTTCCGAGGTAGTGACGCACCGCGGCCTCGCACTGCTCTTGCGTGATCTGCTGAATGCGCGCGGGCGATGGGGGAGCAGCGTTGGGCCCGTATTCCGAGCCCGGGAATGTCCGCATATCGATGGACTCGGCAACCTCAAACCGGTGATCGTCGGCGCAGTTGACGATGCTCGAGGCCTCTGGTGTTATATCCGGCCACATCAGGCAATCGCCGCTGGTGGCGCGGTTGAAGGAGGTGTCGCTGCGGGCGCCGGT
>JBEKNM010000322.1:0-5640 GCA_049522835.1 Mycobacterium sp. | reverse complement strand
AAATCCTCTTCGCCGCCGCATCGATCGGCGTCGTCACCACCATCATCAATTGGCGAGTGATCGGCGACGAACTCGTCCACGTACTCAACGACAGCGGCGCCCGATTGCTGTTCGTCGGCGACGAGCTCTATGCCACGGCCGAGGCGACCGTGGCGCGAGTCTTCGGCCTGGAACGCATCATCGTCATAGGGGGTGACTGCGACGAGTACGAGTCCTTACTCGCCGCAGCATCACCCACCCCGGCCGACACCGAGGTCGCCGACAACGAAACCGCCTTGGTGATCTACAGCTCAGGCACCACGGGGCGCCCGAAAGGTGTCTTGTTGAGCCAGCGCGCGCTGGTCAATCACTCGGCAAATCTGGCTCCGGCCTTTCCGTTTGCCGAGGGGAACGCGAATCTGGTGGCGATGCCGCTGTTTCACGTCGGCGGCATTGGCTACGCGCTTTTCGGCATCAGGGCAGGGGTGCCAACGATCATGACCCGCGAACCCGATGCCGCAACTCTGATCGGGGCAGTGCGTGCCGGCGCGACCCACGCATTCTTTGTGCCACCGGTGATCGCCCGGTTCATTGACGCCGGCGAGGCGGCGCGCGCCACGATCTCGGGCTTGGGCTACATCGTGTACGGAGCCGCACCCATGCCGCTGCCCTTGCTGCAGCGGGCGCTCGCGACCTGGCCGGAGACGAATTTCGTCCAGGTGTATGGACAAACGGAGCTGTGCGGCGCGGTCACCGCGCTGAGTAACGATGATCACCGCGATCCGGCTCGGCCCGGTTTACAGCTGTCGGCCGGAAAGGCTCTGCTGGGCACTGAAATCCAGATCGTCGATGCCGAAACAGGTGACCATCTACCCACCGGGGAACCGGGCGAGATCTGGGTGCGGAGCAATCAAAACATGACCGGCTACCTGAACCGGCCGGAGGCCACTGCCGACACGATCACCGCCGACGATTGGGTGCGCACCGGTGACATCGGGCGTCTAGACGCCGACGGTTACATCTACATCGAGGACCGGCTCAGGGACATGATCATCACCGGTGGCGAGAACGTCTACGGACCCGAGGTGGAAAGCGTGCTGATCGAGCATCCCGCCGTCGCCGACGCCGCGATCATCGGTGTCCCCGACGACTACTGGGGCGAGTCCGTGAAGGCGATCGTGGTGACCACCGCCGACGTCGCGGCCGGCGACATCATCGAATTCTGCCGCCAGCACCTGGCCAGCTACAAATGCCCCCGAACCGTTGACTTCATGCCTGAACTCCCCCGCAATGCAAGCGGCAAGATCCTCAAAACCCATCTGCGGCAACCCTATTGGAAAGACCGCGCTCGGGGAATTTGAGGTGACAAACGTGCGCCCCCCTTTAAATCCTGCGGCGGTGATCGCATGCTAATCGAGCTCAAGGCCGAGGTGTACCCAGTCCAGCCCTCCTTCAACTGCGACAATCAGTCTCCAAAAACGCCAGTTAGGGCCTGGGTTACCGCGCCCGAGCCGCTCGGTCATGCGGGTCGTACGGTAGGTCCGGTATGTCCGCGGTTCCACCTACTGTCGGCTGGTCGGCCCCGGCGTTCGTCCTTCTGCCAGACTGAGCAAGACGACGAAAGGGCGACATGAGCGGCGAGTTCGAATCCGTCAGCACCGGCGTAGCCGCCCATATCGGCAAACACGCCGATGCCGTGCGGATACCGGCCGGCGCGGAGGTGGTCTACACGTCTGGCACTCCGGGCGTGGCGCAACGTCGAGGACGCACCCGGGCGCGCGGGTGCCGCACTGACCGACATCGTCACCGTGCGGCAATGGCTGACGGACGCCGCCGACATTCCCGCCTACGCCAAGGTACGGTCATCGGTGATCAAACACGAACCCGCGTTCATGCTTGCCGTGATTCCGGCGCTTGTGTGGCCCAACATCCGCGTGGAGGTCGAAGTCATTGCGATCCGACCCGGCACATGACCATGGACCGCTTCGTTCTGGCAACATTCGAGATCAACAACGCGATTTCGATTCTCCGTCAAGACAATCAGGAGTAACGGCATGGGTGTGGAAGTGGACACGCAGCGACGCGACTGCGCGATCAGTGTGCTGGGCGGCCCGACGACGGTCGTCGACATCGCCGGCCGCCGAATCGTGATGGACCCCACCTTCGATCCACCCGGGGAACACGCCTACCTGACCAAGACCGCCGGTCCTGCGGTCAGCGCCGATGCGCTCGGGCCCGTGGACGCCGTACTGATCAGCCACGACGAACACCCCGACAATCTGGACGACGACGGCCGTCGGTTCGCGCAGGCCGCGCCACTGGTTGTCAGCCATCCCGGTTGTGCCGGGCGGTTGGGGCCGCCGGCGATCGGCCTGCAGCCGTGGCAGTCTTACTACCTGCCTGGCGGGTCCGAACGCCTTGCCGTGCAAGCTGTTCCGGCGGTGCACGGGCCTGCCGACGGGCGACGCGACGCTAGCGGTCACGTCAACTGCGAAGTGACCGGGTTCGTATTGTCCGGGCCCGGTCTGCCCACCGTGTACCTCAGCGGCGACAATGCCTCGATGAGTGCGGTCAAGGAGGTGGCCGAACGCGTCGACACTATCGACATCGCGGTGCTCTTCGCGGGCGCCGCGAGCGTGCCGACCAAAGAAAACGGGCGGCCGCTGACACTGACCGCGGCGCGAGCGGCCGCTGCCGCCGAAATCCTCGGCGCCAAGGTGGTGATACCGGCCCACGTCGACGGCTGGGCCCACTTCAGCGAGGGTGTCGACGAATTCGTCGCGGCGTTCCAGAAGGCCGGGGTCAGCAAACTACTGCGGGTCGCCGCCCATGGCGAGTGGGTCGACTGGGTCCACCCATCGGGGCGCTAGGCAGCCACCGGGATCATAGGCGGCCGTCCACGCGCAGTTCCGGATGCACCCAGTCGGGCGAGCGTCGCTCTTTGAAGGCGCGGACGCCTTCTCTGGCCTCCGCGTCGCTCAGACTGCTGGTCATGCCGATGCGGTCGTACAAACCGAGATAGTTGTCGATGCTGGACTTGACGACATTGCGGGCACGTGGTGCGGTCCGACAGCTTTGCGCAAGAAGCTCTCGCGCCGTCGCGAGCAGACTTTCGTGGGGCACGACTCTATTCACCAGACCCCAGTCGAGAGCCTCCTGCGCGGTGAGCACCCGTCCGGTGAACATCAGGTCCCGGGTGCGTACCGGCCCGATAATACGGACAAGCATCTGGCTGTAATAGGTGTCGGCGTAGCCCCGGAACAACTCCGGGACGCGGAAGGTGGCCCGCTCACTGACCACTGACAGGTCGCTGCACAACGCGATCTGCATGCCACCGCCCTGGCACAGTCCATTGACCGCGGAGACAACGGGCTTGCCCGAGGTCCGCACCGCTTCGAACGGTGTGACGTCCATGCCCAGTGCGGCGCCAAAGGTCATCCAGTCGTCGGCGCCGCCGCCACCGGTCATGTCGCCCCCGGGCGCGAAGACGTCTCCGGTGCCGGTGATCAGCAGCCCGGCCAGATTCGGATCCTCGTTGAGACGGCCAACGGCACAACGGATTCCGAAATACATCGCGGGAGTCATGGCGTTACGGGCTGCCGGGCGATCGATCGCGCAAACGGCGACCGGTCCCTGGCGCTCGAAGGACAGGTATGGGGTGCCCAGCCAATCCCCCTCAGGCGGGCGCGGCGTGCTCTGCGGTGTCGGGGACTGCGCCACGGGGACTCCTCTCGCATCGGCGCCTCTGCCGCGGGACATGGCGACCCAGGACGAAACTTATACTGTAACGCTTACAGTATTTCCGCCGCGCTTCGATCCCGACGCCCGGACGTCGTCGACGCCCGTGCCCTGTCTACAGGTATGGCAGCGTGGTGGTTTCGGTAATCTCGGATGCGCTAGCGGTCAAATTGTTGAATTTGCTCTGTAGCGTTGCCGTGGCATCTCCTACCGGTTTGTCGCAGTACCTACATCGCGTTTTGAATTGCTGCTGCTCGTCTTCGTCGGGCCAGAATCGGCGTGGGCCCACATCTGCTCCGGGGTCGTATTGGACTAACTGATGCGGGACGTCCTTGAGAATCCTGCCAATGGGATGGGTTTGCGGGCATTCGAGTCTCAGCGTGCCGATGCCTTCTTGATTGGCTGCCATCGTCCACCGTCCTTACCGGGTCTTGGTCTCGTTGTCTCGGTGCACACTCATTGTCGCCCCCGTTGCCCGCTTGCCGTTCCGGTCGGTGTCAGTCTTGTCGTTCTTGCAGGTGATCCCGGCCGCGGTGGGTCGGCGAGCGATGTTCACACCTTAGAGGTGAACGTGTAGGTCTCGCCGTGAGCCAGGTAGACGAACTCGGTGCTTGTAGTCGAGGCCCGGGCCGCCTTCTTGAAGTCGTCGAGTCCGGATAGGAATACCGAGAAGTCGTTGTAGTGGATCGGGATGGCGATGCGAGGTTTGGTGATCTCGACGGCCTTCACTCCTTGCTCGCCCGTCATCGTGACGACCGTGACCAGGAAGGTCGTGCCACCGGTGTGAATCAGACCAAGGTCTATGTCGGGGTAACGGCGCGGAATGTCCTCGAGGCTCGCGACGAGCATCGTGTCCCCAGTGATGTAGAGCCGGTAGAGGTGATCGTCGTTTCGGCTGAAGTCGAGCAAGTGCCCGTTGACCGGCATGAGCAGCTCGTTGACCGCCTCCTCCACGGCGTGCTTGGCGGGCATGGCGGTGATAGTCAGCGTCGCATCGCCTTTTTGCACCATGAGGGATTCCCAGGTGTCGAGGGGATAGCCCTGCTCGAAGCCCAGAGAGCTGAGCTTGGCCACCGCGTCAGCCGTTGAGACGATGGGTAGTTTCTTGTCGAGCTCTTGCGCGGCGACGTCATCGAAATGATCACCGTGGTAATGCGACAGGACGACCAGATCTATCGGTGGCAGGTCAGCGATCTGGCAAGCAGGCTCGACTTCACGCCGGGCCCATATGCCATGACCCAGATAGACGTGCTCGCCTTTGTGGAGAAAGGCGGGGTCAGTCAGGATCGTCAGTCCGCAGAAACGGATCAATGTAGTGGCGTTACCGATGAAATAAACATCGCCCTCGTCGAAATCTGCTGGCCCGTTGCTGGTTAGCTCCAAGGAAGTCATTGGGTGCGCTCCTTTGGGTAGTGCTTGCCTACCATCGCAACGCCCTCCTTCGGTTCGGGCTTGGGATGTCGCAGATCCAGTCTGAGTCAGATCGTGCCCACGCGATAGGGCTGCCAGAACAGCACGTGTGGCGGCAGCGTGAGCGGCAGGCGATGCTCATCGCCGTCGACACCATCGCGCGAGTCGGGACCCGACTACTCGGGCGAAATCGCCGAGGCGATCTGTTCGGGCAGGTAGTTCAGCAGCGTAGGAACGGCACCCGCGACTTGCATGTCAGCGGACTTAGCCGCCGTTAGGTGTGCGTGTCCACCTTGGCAAGTGCTATGACGTTCCGTTGGTTCCCTGGGTGCCGCCAAACGCGCCGGCGCTGCCACCGGTGCCGCCAGTCCCGCCGTTGACACCGTTGCCGCCATCGCCGCCGTCGCCAAGCAGCGACTGGGTGAAGGCGCCGTCGACGACTACCCCGGCGTTGCCGCCGTTGCCGCCGTTGGCGGGCCCGATGCCGCTGCCGGCATCGCCGCCGTTGCCGCC
>JBEKNM010000321.1:0-5688 GCA_049522835.1 Mycobacterium sp. | reverse complement strand
GCCAAGACGACCGCATTGACTGCAGAACCGATGCCCGAAAACCCTTGGCTTGCCTGACTCCCACTACTGACCTCCCGTTCCCCCGCGGTGTCGGAGCGTGTGCCCCACGACTCAGTGCAGCCATCGGCGTGTAGGTCGTGGCCGGCAAACGTCACCGTGCCGCTGCTGGGACGGGTCATGCCACTCACAAGCCGGGCCAGAATCGACTTGCCAGCGCCAGAGGGACCGATGATCGCTGTCAAAGTGCCTGGCGCCGCTGCGAAATTGACATCGCGCAACAACTCCCGACCAGAACCGATCGTCAACCCCAGTGCGCTGACCACCAGACCGGCTCGGATGCGGCCACCCTGGCCGTCTTCCGTCGGGGTGGCCGCAGCAGTGACCTTCACGCTTGTAGGACCAGATGAGGAACCCATCAGACGCCTTTCGGTAGTCGTCCACCACCGCGCTGTCACAGCAAATTTGTGATTCGCAACACGATGGTGAATTCATGTACCGTACATCACATGACTGATTGATCACAACACCTTTCAGAAGTCAATTTGTTGTGCCATCAGATGCGTCTCGAATAATGAGGGAATCTATTTGCTAAAATGACAGGAGTGGGCCCTATCATCGGCTGAACATCTCGGCGCGAGCCTGGTGGCGGACCGCTACCGATCGGTTCTAAGTTGACTGGTCCGGCTGCTCTGCAACGGGTATCACCGCAGCTGGAGCCGTTTCGAGCGGAGGGAAGTACGTGAACCCGATCGGAGCTGACGCTCGATCTAAACTCACGCCCTCGGGCGGTTGAGGAATGGCGCAACAGTTGTTAACCAGGTATAGCGCTGAATTTGCGCCGTAAATTAACTGTCGACGACGTCTCAATAAGACAGAGATGTCCTGGGTCGGCAGGATTTATATGTTGGACTGTTAGTGCAAGTCCCCTTACTAGCAAACATTTGTTTACATTTGGTAGTGACTGCATATACGCGGCGATGTCGCGTGCACCGATTCCCCGCCAGGACGGTCCTCGCAGATTCGATTGGTAGTCGACAGCTCGGGCTACACGCGTGTAACGGGGTCCGCCGGCTGGCCTCGCGGTGGCGATTCCACGACGTTCAACGGCTGCCTCCTTTGGGGGTCAGAAGACGGCGTTTTCGCGCGATCACGCGCCACCTGAGACGGGAGATGCGGTGATTTCTTCGAACGGGCCGTCGATGAGGTGGAGCTGGGCTGACGTGCACGGCGACACCGAGCGCTGCAACATTCCTGTGCCGTCGGGCGCCTGCTCGACGCCTGCCGTGTGTAAACCATCGACCCCGTTGGTCGGTCGCATTCGGGTGCCGGGCCTCCAAGCGGCCGCGAACGACATCGCCGACGACGACCAGTTCCGTGACCGACCCCAGCGCCACCGTCACCTCAGACGGCAGAATTCTGAACCAACGCTTCCCGTCAGGCACGTCGGGCCCCTATGTCGCGATGCCGAAGTACTGGTCGAGCCCGAATGCCGTGATCGCGTTTCCCCGCATGAGCTTGTAGGTCTCCTCGGTATTAAGACGGCCGCCGAGCAGATCTTCTCCGCCGTCGCCCGCGAATGCGGGTAGGTCGAATCGAGATGTGGGAAGTCGGTTTCGAACAGCAAGCTGATCAATCCCGACTTTGTCCCGGTTGAGAGGGCCTTCGATGTCATCGAACAGGCATGCGAACACACGACCCGCAAGCGCTTTGCTCGGAAGGTCAGTAGCCCGCCGCGACATGGACTTCATCTGGAACTTCTGGTTGGCCTGAAGGCATGAGGCTGCGGCGGCATGTACGGCCGATAATCCTCCATCCGCGCCGTCACATGGCCATCCGAGGAGATCATCAAAACCCGATCCGTCACTTGTTCTGATCCAGCCATACCGGATTCCCTCTTCCTTCCCGATGTGTCAGTGACCACATCGCTTTCCCGACGTGTCAGTGACCACATACTAATACGACTCGCGAGTCAAAACTAGACCTGGCGGACGGTTTTCTTTCACGCGGTAGCTCTAAGTGGACCTTGGGCGGCACAATACGACGTGTCCAGCGCTCGAACAGGACACACTGACCCGGGCGCGGCGGTGGCGCTCTCGGGGTGTCACGGACACGGGGTACGCCGGGCTGCCCGTCGCGACACAGGGCTAGCTGGGCAAACTGCGCCGCAACTGTTGCTGCAAGGCCCAGTGATGTAGCGTGAGCCGCTGGTCACGACCGGTTCTGCTCGAAAATGTGCTCTAGGTGTGGCGTGGTGAAAGCCAAAGTTGGCCTATTCCAACGGATCTACGACTGCCTCGCGGGCGTGACTACGATCGATCGCGCCCTCAACGCTGCCCGGAACCTGGCCGCACTCGTCGCCAGCGTCGATGGTGACGCGTCCTCCCCGAGTTGCGGTACGACGCTAAACGAGCCCGCTGGAAACCCACCTAAGACCTATCTGCCGCTACGGAAGCCACACCAGGGCAGCCGCGCAGGAGCATGCGACTAGCGCCGCAGCGACAACGACGGTAGGGGTCCGCCGTTTACGAGGGCGACCGACGTCGCGACCGACGAGGGGTCGGCATCGCAGTGTAGGGCATCACGAACATCGCCATGAGCGTTCCCACAACCAGATCGATGTCCTCCGACGAAGTCGGATGGAACCAGTCCGGGATGAAGCTCAAGGCACCCTGCATGCAGAGTCGGTTAACGCTTGGCTTCGCCAGCCGGAAGTGCCCTGTCGATACGCCTTCGTCGATGACCTTCCGAAAGACCTCGTCATGCTTCTCCCGAAAATTGCGCACAGCCTTGTCAAGCGGGTCTGGCCACGACATCGGGTGGAGGAAGAGTCCGGTAAACTCCGGGATCTCCTTGGTGGTCATGTTGATCTGTGCTGCGATCATCCCACCAAGTCGCTCCACCGGATCCCCGTCACCGTCTGCGATCTCGGTCAGTCGGCCAACCACGTATTCATGGCAACTCGTGAGCATCGTCAGCACGAGTGCTTCCTTGGACTCGAAATAGTGGTAGATCGAGGCCTTCGAAAGGTCGAGCCGCTCGACGATCTCGTCAAGACTCGTGTTGTTGAATCCCTTCTCCCCCACGACCACAGCTGTCGTCAGGAGGATCTCGCTAACCCGACGCGCTCGACGACGTCCCCTGCGGCCGGCGTCGAGATTCGCTTCAGTCAGCCAGACATCGCTAACCTCGTCTTGGGCCACTGAGTCCTCCTACCCACACCGCTGGAGCGGCGCTCATGGCGACCGCTGGCCCGCGATGTCGCCGTTGGCGACGGGCTGCGGTTGCTCCAAGAACAATCGGTGCGCGGGCCTCAGTCGCACCATCGAGGACAGCGCACGTGCCTCCGACCGTCCAGGCTCCACCCGCGCAGCGTGGTTGCCTTGGGCAACTCCGGTGAACGTTCGAAGCGACTGCTGATGTTCATCGGACCGGACAACCACCGGCTAATCGTATACCGACTGTCTGATCGTATACTGACTTCTTAATCGTTTACCGACTTCTGTCGAAAGACGGCGCTCTCGGTTATCACACGAGCGGTCGGCGGCGTGCGGCAGCAGCAGGTAGCCGGTCAACGTGAGCCAGCATCGACGCGCACAACTGATGCAGCCCGGGGTGGGAGAGGCACTTAGTGGCGCTTCCGCGTTGGCCCGGCGCCGGTGGGGCAATGTCTCATACGTTGGAGACGGCCAGCGCAGCTAGGGCAGCGTCGCGTCCGGCGGACCGTCCGGTGACGAGAGAGGTTGCAAGGCCTCCCAAGTAGCCGTCCGTGCTGACGTCGCCAACGTCCACGCCGGCTGCGAACACATTGCTGAATACGGCCGCGCGGCCTTCGGTAGCCGTCCTCTGAGTGATGCTCGACGACGCACTCAAGCGTACGACCCGCAGCGATTCATCGACCGCGATGCCTCCCGTCGTAAAGGTGATCGCCGCTCGCACGCGGGTCGCGTGGTACGGAGGCTGCGACAACTCGACTCGGTGTGACATCCGCGGGGGATACAGGGCGGCGGAGCCATCTTTGACTCCGGCGTTGAACTCGGTCAGTGTTTGCATAAGCGCGGTCTTGGGCACGCCTCGAAGGTCGAGAGCGTCACTCAGTTGGGGCAGGGTCTCAGCCGAGATCACGTCGAGGCCCGATAGTCGTGCACGCTCCAAAGCGGCGATCACCAAGTCTCCGCCGGGCAGGCGCTCTGATCGCGCGGTCCGGTCGTCGACGATGTAGTAACCCACCGCGTCTGGCTGCCTGGCTAGCGCCATGTTCAGGTTCTCTTCGCCCGTTCCCGCAGATTCGTCAGTGAAGCGGTGGCCGGCAAGGTTCACCGCGACGGCGTGAGCGCCATAGTACTGAGCGAGAGTTCTGTACTCCTCTACGTGGTAGGGGACGTGCCCGCGATCAGCAAGGGCGTGACCGTAGAACTGGTGGAGAGCCGCTGTTGCCATCCCGCCCTGACGCAACACTGCTAACAGTCCGTCGCCGGTACTCCAGGGATTCGCGCGGAGCGTCACGTCATGGGCGGAGACGCCGAGATAGCGACAGACAAGCTCGCTGTTGCCCTGGAACCCACCGGTGGCAATGATCAAAGACCCGGCCGTAATTGAATCGACGCTGCCGGACTTGGCGTCCAACAACGTGGCTGAAACCTGGCCAGCCGACTCGGCGAAATCGATCAAGCCCAGCTGGTAGGACACCCGCGCACCGGCCTCTAGCAGGAGCGCCGACACTCGGTCAATAACTTCGCGGGGATCGACGCGGGACCCACGCCCAATCATCGCCTGCGACTTCGGGCCGACCTTCACACCGAGTGATCGTAGCCAGCTGGCACCGTGGTCCAGCCCGTCGATCACAAGACGGCCCAGCCGGTGATCGGCGCGCGGCAGGCGGCGCTGCAGCTCAGCGGCTGTGTCGAGGGTCCACAGCAGGCCACCTGAAAGCGCGAGCGATCCCCCGAGGGCGTCGCCCTTCTCCGCGAGCAACACCGTAGCTCCGTGCTCGGCAGCGGTAAGCGCGGCGGCAAGACCCGCCATGCCGCCGCCGCACACAATCACGTCGTAATCGCTCAATGGACGAGCCTCTCATCCGATCGATGGTCGGGCGGCACACTTAGTCACGGCGCAGGGGTAACGACGTCGCTGAAGCGGCCAGGAGATCGCACTGCTCGGTGCTCGATGCTGGCGGGAGATTGAGTAGAGCGAGCCTCAGATAGCCGTCGCCGTCGCAAGCCTCCGTCTTCACGAACTCCAACTTGAGATCCGCCAACATACGTTGCGCCCATGTGGTTGCTAGCTGGCCCATGAAGTCCCCTCGCTCGACCGGCTGGCTGGTCGATTAGCCTAGGACCGCAGCGCAAGGTTTGTCAATGGGTCCCCACCGGGCGGCGGAGCCGCCACTTCTTCCATCACCGCCCTGCAAGCTGGGGTAATACCGACTCGCCTAGCTCGTCGATCGCCCGCCGGTAAGCACGCAGATCCGCGTCACCCGTTCCGATGTTCAGCACCACTTGGTCGATGCCGGCGTCGAGGAACTCGCCGAGCCTCGTCACCGTCTCGTCGGGAGATCGGGCCATGCCGCTAGAGGTGCTGTACGTGAGTCGATCGGGGTCGCGACCAAGAGTCTGGGCGATCGCAGCGATCCGATCGCGCCCATCTCGCAAAGCCGTCACGGTGAGGCCGACTGCGTGCCAGCCGTCGCCT
>JBEKNM010000320.1:0-5704 GCA_049522835.1 Mycobacterium sp. | reverse complement strand
GCTCCTTCGGCGTGTGACCCGCTGACGCGCGACTTGAGGATGTTCCGGAAAGTCTGGGCGGTCTCTTCCTCTTTGTTCCAGTAGCCGACACCCAAGTTCTGGCCGTGCAACCAGATCTCGCCGATCTGCCCGTCCGGCAGCTCGCTGGCCGATTCGGTGTCGACGATGGCCGCCCACTCGTCGACACCAACCTTGCCCGCGGAGACCTGCGCGACGGCGTTCGGCGCGTCGGGAGCCACCTCGACAAAGCGTTGGTTGTTCAGCTCGTCCCGGTCGATGTGGATGACGGTCGGCGGCTCGTCGCTCGGCGTGGTCGAGACGAACAGCGTCGCCTCGGCCAGCCCGTAGGAAGGCTTGACCGCTGTTTCCGGCAGACCGAAGGGCCGGAAGGCTTCGTAGAACTTGCGCATCGACGCCGGGGACACCGGCTCGCTGCCGTTGAGGATCCCCTTGACGTTGCTCAGGTCCAGGGGCGGCTCATCGTCGCGGGGCAAGCCACGCACCGCGGCGTGTTCGAACGCGAAGTTCGGCGCGGCCGAGAAGACCCCTCCGGTTTCCCCATCCTTGCGCGCGAGTTCGCGGATCCAGCGGCCGGGCCGGCGCACGAACGCGGCAGGCGTCATAAAAGTGAAGCTTTGGCCGAGCACCGGGGCACACAGCGCCGTGATCAGGCCCATGTCGTGGAAGAACGGGAGCCACATGACGCCGCGGTCACCTTCCTTGCCCTCCAGGGCGACCAGCGTCTGCAGCACATTGGTGGGCAAATTCAGATGGCTGATCTGCACGCCCGTCGGTGTGCGGGTCGAGCCGGAGGTGTACTGAAGGTAGGCGATCGTGCTCTTGTCGGCGTCGGGCTCCTGCCAGGTGGCGCCGACCTCGGTGGGCACCGCGTCCACGGCGATGACGCGTGGCCGTTCCTTAGCCGAACGGGCACGGATGAACTTGCGGACACCTTCGGCGGAGTCAGTTGTGGTCAGGATCGTCGACGGGGTGCAGTCGTCGAGCACCGCATGCAAGCGGCCGACGTGACCCGGCTCGGCCGGGTCGAACAACGGCACCGCGATCCTGCCGGAGTACAGCGCGCCGAAGAAGGCAACGAGGTAGTCCAGGTTCTGCGGGCACAGGATGGCGATCCGGTCACCCGGCTGAGTGACTTGCTGCAGACGGGCGCCCACAGCGCGGTTGCGGGCGCTGAACTCGGACCACAAAATGTCGCGCGCGATACCGTCGCGTTCGGTGGAGTAGTCCAGGAACCGATAGGCCAGCTTGTTTCCACGAACCTTCGCCCACTTCTCGACGTGACGGACCAGGTTGGTGTTATCCGGGAACCTGATTTTTCCGTTCACGATGAACGGGTTGTGGTACGCCATGCCGCTCTCTCTCCTGTCACACATCTACGTCGGCTCTATTCGGCCGAGCCGACGTGTACATCTCGGTGTCGGTCACGCCGACGATCCCGATCGGGTCACCCGCAAGCCTCTTACAGCTCTTAAATTTCTCTTAATGTTAAGGGGCACCGCGCGGCAGACCAAATCACAAAATACCGCCGATTTGGCCGACTATCGGCCACCTCTGGCCTGTGTCCTGCCGCCCAGCTCTCCCCCGCAAACGGGAGGTGCCTCCCGCACGCCAATCGTGGCCGCCCGTAAGTGCGGGTCGCACGGGCGCTCGCCTCACCCATGTTTGGGGTGTGGCGCGTTTTCTATCAACCCATGCGCCCAGTTCAGGGTCCAATCCGTCGCCGGCGCCCCGTCCAAGTTCCAGAACTGGGTGGTGGCATACAGCGCATGGACCGGCTGGCCGGCGCCCCCGGCCAGCGTGTTCAGCGTATTCGGCAGGTTAGCGACGCTGAACGCCTCCTCCGGCGCGGCGCAGATAAGGTCGCCGGGGGCGCAGATTTCGTTTGTCATGCCGTCGAGCGAGCCGAAACCGCCTGGCCGTGGGCCAGTCATGGTCAACCCGAGCCCGGCCAACACCGGCACCTCGTGCAAGGTGATTTCAGCACCTTCGCCCGGCGGGTTGGGCCCGATGTCCTTACCCACCCCTTGCTGGCGGCGGCCGTCGGCAATCACCGTCACGCCGAGTACCAGGTCGTCATCGACGGGTCCGCGGGCGTTGCCGATGTCGCTGGCGATGTCGCCGGCGATCACCGCGCCTTGCGAAAAGCCCACCAGCACGTAGCTGGTCAACGGGCATTTGCTGGTCATGTCGGTCATCGCCTGGACCGTCGCTCGGGTGCCTTCTGCCCTGCTTTCGTTGTAGGACATCTGCGTGTCGGCGGTCATCGGATTGCGGAACTGCGCCGTGTAGGGAACGGTGTACATCTGCACCCGAGAGGAAGGAAACTGCTGCCCTATCGGGGTAGTCACCTTGCGCAGCAACGCATTCGGAAACTGCATCGGGTTAAGCGGATCATCCTGCGGGGACGACTCCCAAGTGCCGGGAACGGCGATCAACTGCACGTCGGGGCAGGACGCGTCCTGCGAAGCGGGTCGAGGCTTGTGCGGGTGGGTTGTCGTCGAAGCCGGCGGCAGCACACCGGGCGGCACCGCGCTGGGCGGAGTTTCGGTGCTGCGCAGCATAATCACCACACCCACTATGACCAGCGCCACAACGGCTGCCATCGTGCAGGCCGCAATCCAGGCGAGGATTCGGTGGCGCTTACGACGGGCGGTGTTGGCCATGTTCTCCTGCTAGCAGATTCGCAAGGTTCCAGTGCAAGTGCGGTGGGCGGTGGTGACGCGCACTCCCACCACCAGAGCCGCCCGAGGGCACCGGCACCGCGTGGTCACGCGACCGTCCCGACCTCTGCTGCACCCCCTACACGGTACCGACTAGCGAATGGCCCCGACGATATCGCCCGACATGGCACCGAGCTGCCCCGCCCAAGAGCCCCAGCCGTTGTCGCCGCCGCCCGGGAAATCGAAGTGGCCGTTGTGCCCGCCGTTGCTGCGGTACTGCTGGTAGAACTCCCGACTGCTGCCCATCGCCGCGCCGGCCTGGCCGATCACGGCAGCCGGATCACCGGCGTCCATGTCGGTCGGGCTGTAGACCCATACCCGGGTGTTGCTCTGCGCCAGCAGCGCAGCATGCACCCAGGGATCGTGCCACTTCCACCGGCCCAGCTGTGGGGCTCCCCACATTCCGTTGCCGTCCACGCCGCCGAATTGCTGCAGGCCCGCCAGGATCGCGCCGTTGTAGCTGGTGCTGGACGGGTACAGGATCCCTGACAGCGAACCGGCGAAGCCGAAGCGGTCCGGATGGAAAGCGGCCAGCGCCATCGCGGCGTAGCCGCCCTGGGCCGCGCCCACAGCGGCGTGGCCACCGGGGGCAAGGCCCTTGTTGGCGGCCAGCCAATCGGGCAGCTCGCTGGACAGGAAGGTGTCCCACTGCTTGCTGCCGTCCTGCTCCCAGTTGGTGTACATGCTGTACGCGCCGCCGGCGGGCGCCGCCACCGAGATCCCCTTGCCGGCCAGCGTGTTCATCGCGTTACCCGCGGTGACCCAGTTGCTGACGTCTGGGGCGGCGTCGAAGGCATCCAGCAGATACACGGCGTGCGGCCCACCGGCCAGGAAGGCCACCGGGATGTCGCGGCCCATCGCCGCCGACGGCACCATCAGGCTTTCGACGGCCGCCGCGTTGGCTTTGCCGGTGATTCCCGTCGTCAGAGCCATGGCAGCCATACCGCTCAAAGCGACCGATATTGCGGCAACGCAGAACACTCGCAGCAGCGTTGACAGACTCCGTATACCCTTCATGTCCACCTCCATCGTGTGATCACCGAGTGCACACTATCCAGCGCCACAGCAAAGCCGCCCGGCAGGGTAGTGAAATAGGCCACACTCGGGAGCGGTGGGCCGACAATAACGGCGGCGATCCCCAGGGATCGCCGCCGTCAGTGGTGTTGCTAGTAAAGGTGCCTTATCAGGTGCCCGAATTGGTCCCGGTGCTGGTACCACCGGTGTTGGGGGTCGCACCCAGCGTCGACTGCAGGTCGGGCTTCATGGCGTTGAGCTGCGCGCCCCAGTACTCCCAGCTGTGGGTGCCGTTGGCGTCGAAGTTCCACACCGCGTTGTGACCACCGGCGGCGTTGTACGCGTCCTGGAACTTCAGGTTGCTGGTCCGGACGAAGCCCTCCAGGAACTTCGCGGGCAGGTTGTCGCCACCCAGGTCCGACGGCTTGCCGTTACCGCAGTACACCCAGATCCGGGTGTTGTTGGCGACCAGCTTGCCGACCTGCAACGACGGGTCGTTGCGCTGCCATGCCGGGTCACTCGACGGACCCCACATGTCGGCGGTCTTGTAGCCGCCGGCGTCACCCATGGCCAGGCCGATCAGCGTCGGACCCATCCCCTGCGAGGGGTCCAACAGCGCTGAGAGCGAGCCGGCGTAGACGAACTGGTCGGGGTGGTAGGCCGCCAGGATAAGCGCCGACGACCCGGCCATCGACAGACCGACCGCTGCGCTGCCGGTCGGCTTGACCTGCTTGTTGCTCTGCAGGTACGCCGGCAGCTCACTGGTCAGGAAGCTTTCCCACTTGTAGGTGGTGCAGCCGGCCTTACCGCAGGCGGGCTTGTACCAGTCGGAGTAGAAGCTGGACTGCCCGCCGACCGGCATGACGACCGAGATGCCCGACCCGGTGTACCACTCGAACGCGGGGGTGTTGATGTCCCAGCCGTTGTAGTCCTCCTGTGCGCGCATTCCGTCGAGCAGGTACAGCGCGGGCGAGTTGGCGCCACCGCTTTGGAACTGGACCTTGACATCGCGGCCCATCCCAGCAGACGGAACCTGCAGGTAGTCCACCGGCAGACCCGGGCGCGAGAACGCCCCAGCCGTTGCCGAGCCCCCCACGGCGGCGATCAGACCCGACAGCAGGGCCGCCCCAACGGTCCCCACCACGAGCCGGCGCGGCATACCTGCCACGACGCCGCGCAACCTGTTACCAAGCTTCATCCTTGCTTCCTCATCTTTTCGGCGCATCCTTCGTTCTGGGCGCATCCTCGATTACCTCAGACTGCATGCGCTGAACGCAGCAGTGCCCGTGTAGTCAACCACAAGTCGGGGCGCGCGCTCTCATCGAGGAGGTCGCGCAAACCGAAATTCGGCGGTCGTTCATAACGATTTTTCGGCCGGAAACGGCGCTCCAAAATCGCGTCTCCGCATGTGGCTGCCGGTGGTTGTGGTGCTGGTGAGGACTCACTTGTGATGTTGCTGTCAGTATCCCCGACACGCGCGCACCCGCCCGCGGCCGTGATTGGTTCGAGATCTGTCGAAAATTAACTCGGTGAGCCGCTACTCGCGGGGCGCGGGCGGGCCCGCGTCGGGGACCTCGAGCCCACACCTGACGAGCTCGTAAAGCGGAACGCGGTCGATCCGGTACTGGGTGAATTCGTAGGAATGCAGAAAGTTGGAGACGAACAGGTGCGGAGTCATCGGGGCGCGCACCGAGCTCAGCACCGCCTTGGTCGCGGGGCATTGCAGCGCCGCCACCGCTTCCGCGACCCACTGTGCGTCGAGGTAGCCCGGAATACCCGGATACACCTTCACCCATGGACCGTCGGCGATCGCCCAGTCCGGGAATAGGTTTTTGTCATGCCCGATCCGGCCGTGCGCCAACCGCGCTGTGTGCTGCGCGAGTGGGTTTGCCAGCCCAATTTGGTCGATCACCCTGACATCGAGCCCGACGTTCATCCCCAGCATGCCG